>JAZNTY010000136.1:0-6796 GCA_045592005.1 Alistipes sp.
TAGAAGAGTGTTGCGAGCTTCTTGCCCTTCATCTTCTCGCTATAAGCCTCGCGATTGGCGATAATGTCTAACGCAAGAGCAACAATGTCGTCAGTCTCCTTGCGAGACAGGTCTGTAGGGTCAATTAGGTGCCTCATAGGGGTTGTGTTTTAGATGTTACTTTACTTAATCCAACTCTCATCAGATGGGTTGTCGCGGAAAGCAAGGATTCTATCCTTCCACTCAGGTGCGATATATCCCTCCTCGGCTGCAACCTCTACAAGAGAGTCAAGGTTTGACAGTGAGTAGTTTACAGTATTTGCTGCTGCGATACGCTCAACACCGCGCTTCATGCCGTAGGTAAAGATGCTCACGATACCAAGCACTTCGGCACCAGCCTCGCCCAGAGCCTCTACAACCTCAATGCAGCTGCCGCCAGTAGAGATAAGGTCCTCCACAACGACTACCTTTGTGCCTGGCTCAAGCTTACCCTCAATGCGGTTTGTGCGGCCGTGATCTTTTGCACCACTGCGAACATAGCCCATAGGCATATCAAGAATTGTCGCTACGATAGCTGCGTGAGCGATACCGGCTGTAGATGTACCCATAAGGCACTCGCACTCTGGATAGTGTTTGCGAACAAGCTCTGCAAGGCCTGCCTCAACCTTCTCGCGTGCTGATGGAGCGGTGAGAATAAGGCGGTTGTCACAATATATAGGGCTCTTAATACCGCTAGCCCATGTAAATGGCTGCTCTGGGCGAAGGAATACTGCGCTGATACTGAGCAACTCTTTTGCAATAATTTTCTCCATATCTGTTCTGTTTTTAGGTTATTCTCCAATAAACTCTCGGCAGCAACGCTCATAAGCAGCTACAGGGTCCTCAGCGGCAGTCACTGGACGACCCACAACAATATAATCAGAGCCAATCTCGCGGGCGCGAGCAGGGGTGGTAATGCGTACTTGATCGTCAGCTGCTGCATCTGCAAAGCGGATACCTGGAGTTACGGTCATAAACTCAGCACCACAGTGGTTCTTAACAAGCTCTGCCTCAAGTGGAGAGCAAACAACACCGTCAAGACCTGCTATCTTTGCATTTTCGGCATACTTAGCAATAGTATCGTTGATAGTTGCACCAATAAGCAGTTCGTTTTGCATACGCTCCTGACTTGTTGAAGTGAGTTGTGTAACAGCGATAAGCAGTGGACGGGTACCATCAGGACGGGTAAGACCTTCAAGGGCAGCCTTCATCATATCAATAGTGCCGGCAGCGTGAACATTGGTCATATCCACATCTAAGCGTGACAGCACGCTCATAGCCTTGCGAACTGTGTTTGGAATGTCGTGCAACTTAAGGTCAAGGAAAATCTTGTGACCACGAGCCTTTATATCGCGGACAATTTGAGGACCCTCAGCATAGAAGAGCTCCATACCAATCTTTACAAATGGCTTGCGACCAGTAAAGCGGTCAAGAAATGCCAATGTCTGCTCTTTGCTTGAAAAATCACAAGCGATAATTACATCTCTCATATCTATTCTATTTAACTATTCCAATAATATCTCTTAGTCGCTCAATGCCAAGCTTTTGCATTACAGACGGTAGCTGCTCTATAATCAGCTTGCAGGCATACGGATTGCGTAGATTTTCGGCACCTACTTGTACCGCAGAGGCTCCAGCCATCATCATCTCTACCACATCCTCCGCTGTAGCAACGCCACCGCAGCCTATAACAGGAATTTTGCAGGCATTAGCCACTTGATAAACCATACGCACAGCCACAGGGAAGATTGCACGACCAGAGAAACCGCCCATCTTATTTGCAATAACTGGGCGACGACGAGCAATATCTATACGCATACCTAACATTGTGTTTATCAGTGTAAGTCCGTCAGCACCTACATCTTCACACGCGCGAGCGATAGAGACAATATCTGTCACATTAGGGCTTAACTTGATAAATACAGGCTTTGTAGTCACAGCCTTAACAGCAGCCGTTACCGCAGCAGCACTCTCTGGCGATGTTCCGAATGCCATACCTCCGTTATGCACATTTGGACAGGAGACATTGACTTCGATAATCTCTACCTGCTCTTCTTTATCAATTTTACGGCAACACTCAACATACTCTTCTATCGAAAAACCGCTAATATTAGCAATAATCGGCTTATTGAAGCGTTTGCGCAACTCAGGAAGTTCGTGGTTGATAACAGCATCAATGCCTGGGTTCTGTAGACCTACTGAGTTAATCATTCCGGAGCTACACTCGGCGATACGAGGAGTCGGATTGCCAAAACGAGCCTCTTGAGTGGTACCTTTGACAGATATTGAGCCGAGAATATTTATATCGTAGATATCAGCCATCTCAAGACCGAAGCCAAAGGTGCCGCTTGCCGGAATAACCGGATTGTCAAGTTCTACGCCACAAAGTGTTGTTGATAAATCTCTTACCATAATATCTCCTCCTTTCTAAATACAGGACCCTCTTTGCATACGCGCTTAGCTCCTGAAGCGGTTTGTATAGAGCAACCCATACAGATACCAAAACCACAACCCATACGCTCCTCAAGGCTTATCTGACCTGGAATATTTAGGCTCTGCGTAAGCGCCTTAAGCATTGGTAGAGGTCCACAAGAGTAAAAATAATCAGCCTCAACACCACTCTGTGATATAGCATCTGTTACAAAGCCTTTAACTCCGCAACTGCCATCAACTGTAGCAACGATAACTTTTGCTCCAAGAACTTCAAACTGTTCCTTATAGAATATCTCCGATGCGGTATTAAAACCCAGAATAATGCTTACCTGTTTACCTTGAGCAATAAGGTTGCGCGCAAGACGGTAGAGCGGCGGAACACCCACGCCACCACCTACAAGCAGTGGTCTGCTGCACTCTATAGTGTCATTAAAACCGTTGCCCAGACCTGTCAGTGCATCTATCTTTGTGCCGGCAGCCATAGTTGCCATTTGTGCTGTGCCCTTTCCTACAACCTTGTAGATAAGAGTTAGCTCGCCCTCGTCGTAGTTGCATACGGAGATAGGTCGGCGTAGAAATAGCCCTTCAAGCGACAACTCTACAAATTGACCTGGGTGTGTTATTGCGGAAGTATCACCCCTAAGAACCATCTCGTAGACGGTATCTGTTAGGGGTCGATGACTTACAATTTCAAAAAGTACCTGTTTCATATTATTCGGCATCAATAGTCGAAACACCCATAGTAATCTCTTCCAAAACCTGAAGCAGAACACTTACTGTCTCAAGTGATGTGAAGATTGTTACATTATTCTCAACGGCAGCACGACGAATTTCATAACCGTCTAAACGAGTGTTGTGCTGGTTAAGGTCGATAGTATTTATAACATAGTTCACATGACCACGGCAGAGCGAGCGATAGATATCGTCACTACCCTCATTGAGTTTACTCAATTTACGGGTTTTGATACCGTGTTGGCGCAAAAAGTCTGCTGTACCTTTTGTTGCCTCGATGTTAAAACCGAGGTTGTAAAAGCGCTGAATAAGAGGCAGAGCTGCCTGCTTATCCTTGTCGGCAAGGGTTACAAGGATGGTTCCGTAGTTTACTACATCCATACCCGACGCCTGCAAAGATTTATATAGAGCGCGGGTCATAGAGTTGTCATAACCTATAGCCTCGCCGGTAGACTTCATCTCTGGAGAGAGGTATGTATCAATACCCTTAATTTTCGCAAATGAGAATGCTGGAGTCTTAACGAAGAAACGCTTGCGCTCAGCACCATAAACCTCAGTTATACCTTGTTCCTTGAGCGAATGACCGAGCATTACGCGTGTAGCAATCTTTGCCATAGGCACATTGCACGACTTAGAGAGGAATGGCACAGTACGCGAAGAGCGAGGGTTAACCTCGATAACATAGACCTTATCCTCATTGTCTACGATAAACTGAATATTGTATAGACCTACGATGCCGATAGCCTTACCAAGACGCACGGTGTAGTCAATCATCTTCTGCTTTACTGCATCACTCAAGCTAAATGAAGGATATACACTGATGCTATCGCCTGAATGGATACCGGTACGCTCAACATGCTCCATAATACCTGGAATAAAGACATCTGTGCCATCGCATATAGCATCGACCTCAGCCTCCTTACCCATGATATATTTATCTACCAATACAGGAGAGTCCTCGTTAATCTCTACTGCATTTTGCAGATAGTGGCGCAGAGCCTGCTCATTACCTACAATCTGCATTGCTCGACCGCCCAAAACGAAGCTCGGACGAACTAAAACAGGGTAACCTATAGCCTCAGCCGCAGCAACACCGTCCTCAATCTCAGTTACAGCCTTAGCCTGAGGCTGCGGAATACCTACCTGGCGCATAATAGCCTCAAAGAGCTTACGGTCTTCAGCTTTGTCTATAGCCTCAAGGTCTGTACCGATAATTTTTACACCCATTTGAACAAGTGGCTTAGCCAAGTTAATGGCGGTCTGTCCACCGAGGGTAACAATAACACCCTCAGGTTGTTCAAGACGGATAATGTTCATCACATTCTCAACAGTCAGTGGCTCGAAGTATAGCTTGTCGGAGATAGTGTAGTCGGTAGATACGGTTTCAGGGTTATTGTTGATAATAATAGCCTCATATCCGGCTTCACGAATAGCCCAAATAGCGTGCACTGTAGAGTAGTCAAACTCCACTCCTTGACCAATACGGATAGGACCTGAACCGAGAACTACAATCTTTTTGCGGTTAGATACAATAGACTCGTTCTCAGAGTCGTAAGTTGAGTAAAAGTATGGAATATAACGGTCAAATTCGCCTGAACAAGAGTCAATAATCTTATATACCGGTTTGATATCCAACTTCTGGCGCAGGTCAAAGACTTCGCTCTCTGTCATACCCCATAGCTGACCGATATATTTATCGCCAAAACCAAGTTGCTTAGCCTCATATAGAACTTGACGGTCGCCCTTTGCAGCAGCCACCTTACGCTCCATACGAACAATGTTCTTAAACTTCTCAAGGAAGAGCATATCGACCTTTGTGCGGTCGTAAATTAATGAACGGTCGACTCCTCGGCGCAGAAGCTCTGCAATGGCATAAATTCGGTCGTCAGTACCACGAGTGATGTAGGCAAGCATATCGGTCGTAGACATCTGATCAAACTTCTTATTGTGAATATGGCAAACACCGGTCTCAAGTGAGCGAATAGCCTTCAACAAACTCTCCTCAATAGAACGACCTATACTCATAGCCTCGCCTGTAGCCTTCATCTGTGTGCCAAGTTCGTTGCTCGCCTCACTAAATTTGTCAAATGGGAAGCGGGCAACTTTAGTGACAATATAGTCAATAGCCGGTTCACAACAAGCCGGTGTACCTTCAATTAAAATCTCGTCCAAAGTAAGACCTACCGCAACCTTAGCTGTTACGCGGGCAATAGGGAAACCACTCGCTTTAGAAGCAAGGGCAGAGGAGCGAGATACGCGAGGGTTAACCTCGATAATATAATACTTGAACGAGAGCGGGTCGAGTGCAAATTGAACATTACAGCCGCCCTCGATTTTTAGAGCACGAATAAGTTTGAGTGCACTGTCACGCAACATTTGGAACTCCTTGTTAGAGAGTGTTTGTGCAGGGGCAACAACGATACTATCGCCGGTATGAATACCCACAGGGTCCACATTCTCCATGCTACAAATAGCGATAGCTGTATCGTTTTTATCACGCATAACCTCAAACTCAATCTCCTTGTATCCCTTGATACTCTTCTCTACAAGTACCTGATGCACAGGAGATACAGCAAGAGCGTTGCGCATCAGTTCGCGTAGCTGCTGCTCATTGTCGGCAAAACCACCACCAGAACCACCGAGCGTAAATGCTGGACGAAGGACAACAGGATAAGTTATCTTCTTTGCTACCTCTACGGCTTCATCCACAGAGTATACAATCTCCGAAGGGATAACAGGCTCGCCGAGCTTTATACATAGTTCCTTGAATAGTTCACGGTCCTCAGCCTGCTCAATGCTTTGGAATGATGTTCCGAGAATTTCAACCTGACACTCCTCCAAAATACCTTTCTTAGCTAACTGTACGGCAAGGTTCAAACCTGTCTGACCACCAAGACCTGGAACAATAGCATCTGGACGCTCATAACGGATAATCTTTGCCACATACTCCAGCTTGAGCGGCTCCATATAGACCTTGTCGGCAATAAAAGTGTCGGTCATAATCGTTGCCGGATTGGAGTTAACCAGAATTACTTCATATCCCTCCTCTTTGAGTGCAAGGCACGCCTGAGTACCTGCGTAGTCGAACTCTGCTGCCTGACCAATGACAATCGGACCAGAGCCGATGACCATTACTTTCTTTATATCTGTTCTTTTAGGCATTGTTGCTTCCCTCCATCAGTTTAATGAATTTGTCAAAAAGATATGCGCTGTCGTTTGCTCCCGGTGCGCCTTCGGGATGATATTGTATAGAGAATACTTTATCCTTGCGGCACTCTATACCTACAACCATATTATCCAAAACTCCCATATGGGTTACCTCAAGCGGGGTAGAGGTCAAGGACTGTGCATCAACCACATACTCCATACACATACCGGTGGTTTCAATACGATTGGTAATCATATTGCGCACCGGACGAGAACTTGTGCGATTACCGTTGATAATCTTATTACACTTAGCACCGTATGCTAAAGCGATTAGCTGATGACCTAAGCTGATGCCGAATATTGGAAACTCGCCCTTAAATTGTTTGATAAGCTCCACAACCTCAGGAACGCAGTATGGCGAGCCTGGACCATTTGATACAAGGATGCCATGAGGATTGAATGCTCG
>JAZNTY010000137.1:0-2783 GCA_045592005.1 Alistipes sp.
CCAACCTCCACGCGAAACAATACCTGGCTCCATAGGGTCGTCAGCACGAAGGTTCCAACCATCCGCCTTATCAAGCGTACGAGTTGTGCCCATCAAATTAAGAGAGTCTACATCTCCATAGTGCCAAACCACTCTCTTATCGCCAACCATAAACTCCGCAGACAGACTCTGAGGGGTAAATTTCTCACCCTTACGATAGGTCAATGTAAGTTTATCCGTCTTAATAACAAGTTTACTACGGTTTTGAACTACCTTAAACTGCGGCACCTCCATTTTGCGATTAACAACAGTCAGTGTAGCCCTATCCTCAAAAACACCATCCTCACTCCACTCCATACGAACAAGTTGAGATGTCAATAGTGTAAAGCGAGCATTTCCCACACTAACCACGGCGCGACTATCAGCCGCAGGGTCATCATTCGCAAAAGTACTAAACGGCAGCAAAACCACCATCAAAGCTAATGTCAATTTAATAAGTTTCATAAATTTATAAAGTATTAGTTTAGTTTAATTTCCTCACAACAACATTAAAGTTCTCAAAACCAACTACTTCGACCTTCTCTCGTTGGTCAATATAGATATCTGTCGATTTTGCCTCAAATATTTTACCTTCTATACTTACTTTGCCCATAGGGCTAAGGCGTGATACTGCCACTCCTACAGCACCAATCTTAATCTGTTCTTCAGGTTTAGGCATACTTGTAGAGTTTATCTCCTGTGTCAATGACAATCGTTGCCAGGTCTTAGCCCGAAGTGAAATAATTATTGATATAAGCGACAACAGAGCCACTATAACTATTGTCACAATGCCCGCTGTAACTCCCATACTATCAAAGGCGTACCAAATAGCTCCTCCATAACACATCACAGACAAGATAGCACCTATCGACACTCCTGGAAAGAGTAAAAGTTCCGCTACAAGGAATAATATTCCCAACAAAATTAACAACAATATGTACCACATAACATAGCTATTTTAAGTTTCTATTTAACCGACTTAACCTCGACTTTAAGATTGCCACTCATCGCCACAATCTCCGAAGCAACTTTCTCCGCATCGGCTTTGGAGGTAAAAGTACCTACTACAAAAGCACTGCCGATACGCGAGAACATCGCCTTTTCATTTCGTAAGGAGATATGAGCCTTAATCTCATCAGGTAATGATGCCACACCTGTTATCTCTATCTTAAAACCTACATTTTTACTCTTCCACTCCTCGATATTGGAGATATACTCTCCATCAACCCACATTACAACTACAGGCGAGCGGAACCCTAACTTCTTAAGATACTCCACGCCTCGCATAGCCTCCTCCTCTGTAGGAAAACATCCTACAAAATAGGCATACTTACCCGAATGGTACTTATCGGTATATGACAGCGGAGTAATACCCTTCAAAGCACTGAGATTTGGACGATTTGTAAATATACCTATACGAATACGATAAAGGGTTCCAAACTCATATATCCGTGTGTTAGGTATGGGGTTCTTAGGTGTATAAATCGTAGGTTTAATTACCTTCAGTGGTTCATATTCAATAAATGAGCGTCGAACAATATTTACCTTTGGCAAACAGAAATTATTCTGTTCGAGACCTCTTTTAACTGATATTAATGAGTCCTTCGCCTTATTGAGATTTAGAGTCTCTGCTACACGACTCTCGTAATCCAACATAGCCGACTTACGATAGAAATACTCCATCAGCACATCCGACTCATAAACTGAAGTATTCTGCTCGCTTAGACTCTGCGCATTTGAAAGCACCGTTTCGGCAGCAGCGACAACATCCAATTTACCACCCTTTTCCATCATCAAGTTGTAGGCATATAGCTTATTGTCAAACAGTGCGTGCCAAAGGTTGTTGGCAGCATCCTCCACTGCTCCCGCCTTAGTACGCAATGAGTCAAGGCTCTGCAACAAGCTATCTGCCGCTTGCTCACTATCTACACGCTCATATTCAAGCTGAACAGCAACCATCTTATCATATACACGAAGATATTCCCGTATCTTTCTTACCACATCTCCCTCCTGCTGCTGTGCCTGTTTCAGAGCTCGCAAGTCAGAGGCTGACATTGAGCGTTCAAAGACTCTATTATAGACCAAGTTGGCTCGCTGTGGTACATTTTCCAACTCTTCCTGCACCTCCACTTGACTTTCAACAACTACTTGTTCGGTCTTTTTTGCCACACTTGTAAGTAGTATCTGCTGTTCTAACTGAGCAAGTGCTCCCAACTCCTGGTCATACCTACGCTTTATAGATAACGCCTCAAATTCTAAGGCTGTAAGCTGCTTAACTATCAGCTCTCGACTCTCCGGTTCAGCTGCATATCGTTCTCGTGCCTCCTTTATAAGTACATTCACAGAGTCAACAGCTCTCTGTGCTCGCTCGACGGCTCGCTCAGCGCGACTTAACCTATCTTCTTTAGTTTGCGCTATAGATATATTGCATAAAAGGCTCAACGCCAATATTAAACCCAATCGTATCATTATCTCCACCATTTAAGGAAAAACAACTGTATAAAACCAAAAATCTCCAGACGACCCATCAGCATCAAAAATGAGTCTTGTAGCTTAAGTATCGCTGGAATCTCTGCGTAGTTTCCCATTGAGCCAACCTCACCAAAGCCAGGACCTACATTGCCAATACAAGCCACAGATGATGCAAAAGCTGTCATAATGTCCTGCCCAAATAGGGTGTTAGTAAATGTTGCCATAAATATCAATGCTAAATAGGCGACAATAAACACCACCACGCTATTGAGTAAATCTGAGTCTTGAGCAAC
>JAZNTY010000138.1:0-4255 GCA_045592005.1 Alistipes sp.
TAGTCTGTGCGCTTTGGGAAGTGGTCAAGGAATACGCGCATCTGACCCGATGTGCGGTAAAAGTCGCCTACTCCGTTCATATCAAAGCAACGGAACTGTTCCTGGGCACTAAACTCTGTGGCTTTGAAGTACCACTTAATATTTTTGCCATTGATGGTAAAAATCTTGCAACCAGCAGGCTCGCCCGTAACGGCAATCTGTGGACCGCCAAAGGCTGAGGTGTGCCAACGAGTGCCTGATACGGCGGCTACAGTATGCTCGGTAAAGTTAGCAATATCTGGCTGTGCGATATCATCTCGTCCGTAGCAACAGCGATTGCGGTGAGTGTGTCCGGAGAGAATATGCACTGTTGAGAACTCCTTAAATAGAGCAACAAACTCATCTCTCTGTTCAGCTGGCAGACGGCAGTCTATAGGGGCGTACATATAATCCTTATAGCGGAAAATAGGGCTGTGAACACCAATAACTATAGGGGTGTTTTTGTCCGTCACAGTCGCTAAATCCTTAGCTAACCAATCAAGCTGTGCGCGAGTAAGAGCTGTTGTATGGTTGCGTGAGCCGATAATGCCCTTGCCCTTTTTTGCGTCTGGGCGAGGCTCGTTGTGGTATATCTGGTCGTCAAGCATAATGTAGTGAATGCGACCGATATTAAAGGAGTAGTATGTTGGACCAAAAGCCTTGCGATATTTTGCGGATGCGTTCCAATCGGTATTCTCATCGCACGGTGTTGCACCATCGTTGTCGTGGTTACCCATAGTGTTGAAGAACTGAGTTGGGTAAGCTACATCTTGAAGAGTTTTACGGAAGTCGGTAATGTCGTATAGATAGTCATACCAATAGGTATCAAAGCTACTGTCGCCCATACAGAGGGTATAGACAGGTATGCCCGCGCTCTTGTACTGCTCAATCTCTGCCTTGAGGCTCGGAATAAAGGAGTTTGTAAATGTGGCAACATCGTTAAGCTTATTTGCAAGGTGGATGTCGGCAACGGCAACGATAATATGGTTGTCGTTATCCACTTTACGCAGATTGAAGTCGTGTCGCTCAGACTGTTGAGGCTCAGAGGTAAGCACAGCCCAGAGCTGTGGTACAACATCCGTTCCTTCGGTCATAGCCTCGTATCCACTTGGTATAGAGATAAATACATATCCTGTCTTCTTTTGGGATGCGATGTTATAGACACCTTTTTTGTCGGTCTTTACAACTTCTACACCGTCTGAAACTACAACACCCTCAATCGGAGTTCCATTGCACTCAACTGTGCCATAGACCGTTGCTTCCTTTGCTGCTTTTGCCGCAAGAGTAGATACAAAGGTACTCTGTGCTGTTGAGGTAAGAGCAAAGAGTAGTGATAAGGTTAAGGTTAGAATTTTCTTCATATCTGGTTAGGTTTTATTTCATATGAACACTAAATGGCTTTGGTCGCTCCATAGTCTGGTGGTACTTATTGCCAAAAGAGTCGGTAACGGTAACCTCTAATGGAGTGTCGGGAGCCGAGGCTACGGCGTGGAACATATGTGGATGTGGCTTACGCTTGTTGTTCTTCTTGTCGAACTTTATTAGCCACAAGGTGTTCGGAATATCAAGACCTACAATCATTTGAGGGTTTTCGGCTTTACGACGGGTAACTTTGAGTTCCTTGCCATTCTCGGTAATGGTTATCTTCCATCCTGGAGCATAGTCCCAGATGTGAACCATAACACTATTATCCTCCTCCCACTGAGCATAGTCAGTACGCTTAGGGAAATGATCGAGGAATACTCGCACCTCGCCATTCTCCTTGAAGTACTTGCGCACCTGGTTCATGTCGAAGCAGCGGAACTGCTCTGAAGCCGGGAACTGCGTAGGCTTGAAGTACCACTTGATGTCGGTGTTGTCAATAGTAAAGATTTTGCATCCTGCAGGCTCGCCAAGTGAACCGAGCATAGGACCTCCAAAGCCTGAAGAGTACCACAGCGAGCCCGATACGGCAACAATGTTGTGGTCTATAATATTTGCCAACTCAGGCTGTGCTTTATCTTCGTTACAATGAGTTTCACGATTGCGGTGTGTGTGACCGGAGAGAATATGTACCTGTGAAAATGGCTTGAGTAGTTCAGTAAACTCTTTAGCATTCTGCTCTGGGGTCAAATGGATATTGATAGCACCACTTGTACCATTTTTGTAGCGGAAAATAGGAGCATGAACACCGATAACTATCGGGGTAGATTTGTCGGTTACCAGCTCTAAGTCCTTCTTGAGCCACTCCATTTGCTCTGGAGAGATATCATGGGTGTAGTTGCGTGAGCCAACAATACCTTTAGCCTTCTTACCACCCGGCTTGTTGATGTAGTGGATGTTGTCGAGCATAATGTAGTGTACCTTACCGATATTTACTGAGTAATATCTTGGACCAAAAGCCTTGCGATACTTTGCTGTAGCGGCAAAATCGGTATCCTTACCATAAGGGGTCGCACCGTCATTGTCGTGGTTACCCATGGTGTTGAATACAGGAGTTGGATATTTTATATCCGCAAGAGTGCGGCGGAAGTCGCCGATATCATAGAGGTAGTCATACCAATATATCTCATGGGTGCTATCGCCAAGAATAAAAGTGTAGACCGGAATACCCTGCTTTTTGTACTGCTCAATCTCGGCTTTAAGCTGTGGCACAAAGATATCGCGGAAGTTGCTAAGATCGTTGTGGTGATTAGCAATGTGGATATCGGCGAGTGCAGCGATAATGTGACGGTCGTTGTCTACAGCCTGAAGGTTGAAGTCATGACGCTCTGGCTCGGTAGGCGCAGCTGTTAGTTCTGCCCAGAATTGAGGTACAACATCTGTCCCTTCGGTCATAGCCTCATATCCGCGAGGAACGGTGATAAAAACACTGCCATTTCTCTTCTCGGAGACAATGTTATACTGACCCTTCTTATTTGTCAGCACAATCTGGTAGCCATCTGATACGGGCACACCGGCAAGAGGTTTGCCATCGCACTCCACAGTGCCGTAAAGAGTTGCCCCCTTCTTTGGCTTTGCCTTCAGTAGTGAACTAAAGTTGCTCTGTGCCGACACTGCTACGGCAACAAGCAGCATGATGATTAGGTTTAAGGTTCGTTTCATATTATTAGGTTTAATTGTTTACTCTTACGGCGCGTTGCACACCCTTTATTCGCATAATTGCGTGCAGGAGCATATCTACAACCGAAGTTGAAGGTACCTCAACGCTTATAGTGCCCACTCCTGTGCCATCGCCACGCGAGGAGATGTTTATGGTGCGGATATTTAGCTTCAGGTCGCGGCTGCCAACCTCGGTAATCTGGTTTACCAAACCGGCTGAGTCTTGGGCGGTTATGGCTATGGTTACACGGAATGAGCCCGAAGCCTGCTCTCTCCACTTAGCCTCCATAATGCGGTATGGGTAGTTTTGACGAATATGTTTAGCATTTGGACAGTCGCTACGGTGGATAGTAATACCCGCATTGATAGTCACAAAGCCGAATATCTCATCGCCCTTTATAGGGTTGCAACATTTTGCCAATTTGTAGACGATGTTGTTGATACTCTCGTCTATTATCAGTGCATCAGAAGATGTAGCCTTTGGTTGACTCTGCACCTCTCGTCGAGCCCTCTCTGCGGCAGCTTCGGCAGCACGACGCTCCTCATCTGCCTCTCCGGAGAGCCAGCGGGTAAGAAGTTCCTTAACGACGGTTAGGTCAATCTTCTCTGTAGCAATAAGCTCATAGAGCGCTGTGCCGGTGCGTTTTTTGTAGTATTTGCATAGATAGGCTACAACCTCGTCAATACTCTTTGAGGTGAGTTTCCAATTTTTTAGTTTGCGTTCAAGCTCTTCGCGTCCGAGCTTAGCATTTTTTGCCTGCTCCTCTCGGATGAACGCTTTAATACGCTGACGAGCTTTTGTAGTAACGACAAAGTTGAGCCAATCAGCCTTTGGTTGCTGGTTCTTTTGTGATAAAATCTCGACAATATCTCCATTTTTAAGTGTCTCTCGGATAGGTACTGCACGACCATTAATCTTACCTCCTGAGCAAGTTGAACCGAGGTTTGTGTGGATGTCAAAAGCAAAGTCGAGTATTGTGGCGCCCTCCGGCAGTTTGCGAATATCTCCATTTGGAGTAAATACGAAAATTTCACCCGATGTAGGTTGAGCATCGAAGCGTTCAGCGATATCCTCTTTGGTCTGATCCATCAGCTCGCGCAGTCGCTGTAGCCACTGCTCGGATGTCTGCGCACCCTGATTGACCCCCTTATAGCG
>JAZNTY010000139.1:0-4652 GCA_045592005.1 Alistipes sp.
ACGACCTGCTGTTTGACCTTATGCCGGAGATGGTGCACCCTGCGTGCAAATCCTATCAGACAGGCATCGGCTGTGGTAAAGTTGTGCAGGAGGTGAGCAGTCGTATTGCCAACAATTCAACAACTAACTCGCTCGGCTGGAAGGCAGACCTGAGCAAGTACTTCGACAGCGTGCCTCTGATATTTATCGATGAGGCTTTCGACAAGGTCGAGGCAAAGCACGGACACTCCGTAGTCATCGATGTACTCCGCAAGTACTACCACAACGACCTCTACTTTGATGAGGATAACAAGCTACAGCGCAAGTTCCAATCACTCAAACAGGGCTGTGCCGTGGCGAGTTGGCTTGCCGATGTGTTGCTCTATGACCTTGATGCGGAGCTTACCGCTCTGGGTGAGTTCTACACTCGCTACTCGGACGATATGCTCTACATCGGTGAGAAGTATGAGCAGGCAATGACCATCTTGGAGAGCCGCCTCGCCGAGAAGTCTATGCATCTCAATCCGAAGAAGGTTGAGTATCTCACATCGGACAAGTGGTTCAAGTTCCTCGGTTACAGCATTAAGGATTCATACATCTCTCTGTCGCAGAGTCGTATCAAGACCTTTCAGCGTGAGATTGAACGCCGCACAATCCGCAACCCCCGAACATCACTACACAAGGCTATCAACTCGGTTAATCGCTACCTATACAAGGGAGATGGCGAGCATAGCTGGGCTACACAGATATTGCCCGTGTGCAATGTTCGCAGCGACATCGACGAACTGAATAAGTTTGTTATGGACTGCTTGCGTGCCGTGAAGACGGGCAAGCGCAAGGTTGGCGGTCTTGGATATGTCCGCAACAAGAGTGATGGCTGCATCGTGCGTGGTCGAGGCCGCAATGTCAAGGCAAACCGTGAGAAGATGCCCGGAGAGATTGATGGCTATATGACCATAGGTTGTATGCAGAAGGCACTGCTCACCAGCCGTGCGGTATATAACACATTAGTGTCATCATTATAAGATTGCTGAGCACGCGGCAAGATGGATGAAGAGCAGAGTTTCAACATTACAGGTATGTCATACCAGAACCCATAGGTGATTCACCGGTCTACCCACCGGTGAATCTCATGCGGGTTCTGGTTCCCACCTGTAAGTATCATAAGGATATAGAAATGTGCCGTCTGCCTGACATCCACAGACAATAACAGCGACTGAAACACATCGGAGAGGTTCAAGAGGCAGAATTTATACTCCCGCGTTCTTATCCAGCTCCGCCGAGTCTTGAAGGAAGTACCAGCCTACTTCCTTCAGACTCCTCCGAGCTGGTAACACGCTGGAATTATCAGAAGAATAAAGAGATGTGTCGCTGCCATGAGAACCAATATATGCTCAGCACAGGGCGTGGTTCAAGGTGTTGCATTCATCATCCCGTGAACAATAAGCCCGCGTTGCGGCGTCGTAGTCCCTAACGTTATACGACGCCGCTGCGCAGGCTTCCAACACGGGAGAAATCAACTTGGTAGAGTTATGTGCCGGCAATTTGAGAATCACAATATATAAACATTCAGCACAGGATGAAAGAAGTCGAGGTTGGGAGTTTCATTGATGCTGCCTACATCAAGATGGAACCGGCGTCATCTCTTGCTAACCCAAAGATGACGTCGGGTCCATCTGGTTCCGTGCAGCACACATCAGATGGATATAGTAATGTGCCATCCCAAACAAGGCTAAAAAAAGGTAACGCAACCACAATGCACGAGGTGTCTGATTTAACAATACAGTCTATTACTACGATCCTGAGACCTGCATACTACAGGTTTCAGGATCGAGAATCCACTGTATTTATCTGATTTGTAAAGCGATGCGTCGCAGGCTCAGAGTGCTTAACACGAAATTATAAAGCGTATGGAAAATATCTATCACGACTCCGTCCAAGCCGTTAAGGACGGAGCAAAATTCAGGGTTGACCTCGAAAGGCGAAACCTTACGATTGACGGCAAGAAGATTATCACCAATGGAGAGTACGAGGGTGAGTTTGGAATGTCGTTGGCAACGCTTGATGACTTCCTCTACACCGTGGAACGCCTCTACACCTTCTACAAGCACTCTGTGCCCTCGGAGCGTAGCGAGAGTAAATCGCGGCGCTACTTTAAAGCATTGCCCGAGCCTGAACTCTCGGACGAAGATATGCTCTACGGGAAGCGCCGAGACCCTGCCCAGATAGAACTCGAGCTATACATCCTCGGTCAAGTGCTGCTCGGATTGAAGTGGGACGAGGCTGTGATGGGCAAATGGTTCTGGCAAAGTACAGAGGACAAAGACCTTGTAATGCTAAGAAAATGGTTCGAACCCAATAACTAATTCTTTAACAGGTAAAAATTATGAGTAAAAAGAACGAGACAAAAGTTCTCTGCCCCGAGTGTGGTGCGGAGTTCGCAATCGCAGAGAAGACAGTAACGGCGGTTGCAACAGTGATTGGTAAGGGTGCCGGTATCGGCATTGTGTATGCAGAGGTTGTAGGTAAGGATGCACAGCCTCAGAAGAAACTCCCAAAGACCGCCAAGGAGCGCATCGAGGCGTTGCGTGAGGCAGGCATTGATGTAAGCCACCTCTTTGCAATGTCGGGAGCCAATGGCGGTGAGTGCGTAGCCTCGAACAAGGATGGCAAGATTGTTATTCTCAACGATGATGACCCTCTCTTCCAGTACATCATCAGTCAAGGTACAGTCCCCAATCCTCGTCTGTTCCGCCGCTGGGTGATGTCGCAGATGTTCCATATGATGAGCACAAAGGACTATAGAACCAAGCAACTGCTCAGTGTTACCGATATGATTCATCGCAAAGGTTATGAGTATCAGTGGAAGATGCTTCTGGACGAGTTGTATGCTCAGATGAAGATGGAAGGTCGCGATGTTGAGAATTTCCGTGACCGCAACAGATGGTTCAACAAAAAGGTTGTGGTCGCTATGGCACAACACTATATCGCACAGCTGAAGGAACGTATCGAAGCCTTGAAGGTACGCAAGTGCAAAGGCATACCGTATAAGCGAATTGCAGGACAGAATATCTTCGAGTCTGACCTTTACAGCAAGATTTATCGTCCACTTGATTTTGCCATCTATGACATTCAGCGTGCCAAAAATGCAGAGCAGTTATACGCGGCGACAGCAAATTTTGACCGCCTGCGTATCAAGATGATGTGGGAGACCCCTCAGTGCAAAGAGTGGGTGGATGCATATAAGGGAGCCGGAGCATTCTTCACAATGCAGAACCTCATTCGCTTTCACAACTGCATTCTTTTGGATGACAACAATGAGCGTTTAAACAAGTCCATTTCGTTGTCATTTCTCAGCATCAAGGCTGATATGTACAAGGATGAGGGATGGCGTTTGCTGGCACTCCTGAAGAAGATGCTCAATGACAACAATATCGACATCAACAAGAAGATGAAGGAGTGGCGCAAGAAGTAGCTTTGCAAAGTCTGGCAGACTTGGGATGATGGGTGGATATATTCTGCAACGCCTCGCTATAGTGACCCGCGTGCCGGTATATCAACCGGCACGCGCATCCGTCACGAGGCGCTACATCTATGATATACAGATATGCCCCGAAGCCGCAGTCATCTCTTTAATGAAATTAGCAATTCTGATATGATAGGTCGAAACAGTTAATGATGCTCCTGCGTAAACGATGCCTCGCCAGGTGAATACCTGGCTTACGCATCTTTAAGCAGGACGTATCAATCTATGAACTAAAGCTATGCTACGATTCGGCAGTCATATCATACATATGTAAAACAGTTCGACAAACTTAGATATGTAGGGTCAATTCATTTTACAAGCGTCCTACAGAAACGATGCCCAAGCGGCTTATTAGCCGTAGGGCATCCTTCTGTATGACGACTCAATCATAGTAATATAGCAATGTCCTTGATTGACAGACATATCTAAACAAAAAAAATGTCTGACAGACAGAGTATGACGGACCAACATTATTCAATGCGGCATCTTCAATCTGTTATTCCCTCCATAAGACTTATGAGAGGGAATAACGCTTCAGATGAGCATAATCAGAATCATATCGTAATGTCCCCTGTTGGTAGTCTTACAAATTTTATCAGAAGCGGCAAAACGGATATGATGGGGTTACAAATTCAATGTCAGCATCATCAGGTCGAGCGAGTCCAACCGTCTATATCTATCCGGTGGACAGAGCATGACCATAATGATTGCTTCCTATCTATTCTTTATAGAGATGTCCCGGTAGCCGGTCATATCATTTTTATAAACTAACCAATATATACAGTAATGAGCAAGAAACAACTACGACGCAGAGCATATCTGCTCTCAAAAGTACGCAAACAAGGTATCCGTTGCAAGACACACGCAAAAACTATCTTCTGTCCCTATGGCGAGGACCCTGTAAAGATGCCTTATGTAGGTAACCTCATCAGAGAGTTTCAGTTCTGTGTACAATTTGAGATGGTAGCATAATGGAGAGAGGAGCAATAGCAACGCTCAAAGTACCATACTTGGGCTATCGCCGCATAGAACTTATCGAGCCCTATGGTAATCAGTGGCTCGTCAGGATCTGCGAGAGCGGCAAGGAGATTACCGTCTATGAAGACGAATTCGAGTTAGATTAAAATCAGAATCATTATGGCAATAG
>JAZNTY010000140.1:0-7710 GCA_045592005.1 Alistipes sp.
CATTACCCTTGAAAGGTATCTCTAACTGAGTATCTTTAGCTTCGTCAATAGTGCAGTCAAGGGCTGTAGCCTTGCGAGACTCAATGTGACCCTTTGTGGTGTCAAAGTGTGAGTTGCCTGGAACAACATCGCCCTGCTTTACAAGGTGGCTGAAAAGGACATTCTCAGCAGCACGACCCTGATGTGTAGGGATAACATACTCAAAGCCTGTCAGGCGAGTGATAGTCTCCTTAAGGTGAAAGAAAGATGTTGAGCCGGCATAGCTCTCGTCACCCATCATCATTGCTGCCCACTGACGGTCAGACATTGCGCCTGTTCCTGAGTCGGTAAGACAGTCGATATAAACCTGGTCAGCGCGAAGTTGGAAAAGATTGTAGTGAGCATCCTTCATCCACTGCTCACGCTCCTGGCGTGTGCTCTTACGAATTGGCTCCACCATTTTGATGCGCCAAGACTCTGCAAAAGGTAATTCCATAAATTATATAAATTAGTAATTAGTTGTTGTTCGCTATCTGTAAATTCTATTGCGGTCGCTTTTCACTATTGGTTAAATTAGCAACTGCACAAAGGTAGGAATTTTTTTTGAATAATTCTCTTTTCGAGTAATGACATTTGAGCAATATGTAAAATAGAAGATAAGTAACCTCCAATGTTAACAAATTGTTAACTGCTTTGATGTTTGGTAAAAACAACTTATATTTGTGAGTGATATTGAAAAAAACCTAATGACAATATAATATATGGTAGAAATCTACATTGCCGTGGTGGTAGTACTTGCCATTCTCGCGGTATCAGGCTTGTATGTTGGTGTAACCAACGATGCTGTTAACTTCCTAAACTCTGCTATCGGTTCTAAGGCGGCGAAGATGCGCACCATTTTGATTGTGGCATCGATTGGTATTATTATCGGAGCAATGACCTCAAGTGGTATGATGGAGGTAGCGCGTAGCGGTATGTTTAATCCATCGTTATTTACATTTAAGGAGGTTATGTTACTCTATGCGGGGGTAATGATTGCCAATGTGGTGTTATTGGATCTATATAACAGTTTAGGCTTGCCAACCTCAACTACTGTGTCGCTGATTTTCTGTCTGTTGGGCTCTGCGGTGGCAGTATCGCTCTATAAGATTGCAACAGAAGAGACTGTAACATTTTCTATGTTAGGCGAGTATATCAACACCTCGCGCGCTATGGGTATTGTCTCGGCAATATTGCTGTCGGTGGTTTTAGCCTTTGTGTGCGGTACGCTGTTGATGTATATCTCGCGCCTTATCTTCTCTTTCCGTTATGTAAAGATGCTCAATCGCTTAGGAGCTCTATGGTGTGGAGCTTCGCTTACCTCTATAGTCTATTTTGCCCTCTTTAAGGGTTTGAGAAATATCTTGAGCGACAGCGCTTTTATTGGCTGGGTTAACGACAACCTATTGCTTTCATTGTTTATATGTTGGGTAGTATGTTCATTGATACTCTACTTCTTGCAACTCTTTAAGGTCAATATTCTGCGTATAAATATCCTTGCAGGAACATTTGCTTTGGCTCTTGCCTTTGCGGGTAACGACCTTGTAAACTTTATCGGTGTGCCTATTGCCGGTTTTGATGCCTTTGCATACGCTAAGGGTGCAGAGGGTATGAACGAGGGTCTTTTGATGTCAGCTTTGGCAAAACCAGAACAGGCGAATATTCTCTATATCTTGGCTGCGGGTATAATTATGGTTATCACTCTGTGGACCTCCAGCAAATCTATGCATGTCTCTGAAACAGAACTCTCACTCTCTGCGCAAGGAGATGATATTCAGCCTCAGCACTCTTCGTCTCTCTTCTCGCGTACGCTTGTGCGCGGAACGATAAATATGGTCCACTTTTTTGACCGCGTAATGCCAAACAGCGCTAAGCAGTTTGTTGAAAAACGCTTTGAGTGGGCAGATATTGAACATAGTGGTGCCCCGTATGATATGATACGCGCAACGGTAAATCTTACCACATCGGCATTACTTATCGCTTTGGCTACATCGCTCAAGTTGCCACTCTCGACCACCTATGTATGCTTTATGGTGGCTATGGGTTCCTCTTTGGCTGACCGAGCATGGGGTCGTGAGAGTGCCGTATATCGTATAACAGGTGTTATGACGGTAATTATGGGTTGGTTTGTAACCGCTATCGGAGGTTTCTTGATTGCTCTTGTTGTTGGTGTTCTGCTGATGTGGGGAGGTTGGATAGCTTTTGGTCTACTATCGGCGCTTTGTCTCTATATGCTTATCCATAGCAATCTCAAGAGTGCTAAAAAGGGTGATGAAGAGAATAAGAGTAAACTGCAAACGGTTAAACTAACTACCGACGACAATGTGGCTCAGACTGTTATGTCGCTTGTTGACGATACTGTAACAAACTCTACCCGTATCTATAATCGCACCCTTATTGCACTGATGAAGGAGAACCGTCGTGCGCTGAAGGAGCTTATGAGTGAGGCATTAGGTATGTATGAACATATCCATAACCTCAAATACTCTATAGCCTCTACTCTGCGTCGCACTTATAATAGCGACTTGAACCTCTCGCTGTACTATGTTCAGGTTGTTGACTACCTCAATGAGATGACAAAGTCGTTGGTACACATTACTCGTCCGTCATATGACCATATTGACAACAACCACGAGGGTCTTAGCCGTACTCAGACCGAAGACCTTGTAGGTATCAATAGTGATGTAGATGTTATCTATAGGCGTATCCTCTATATGCTTGCCAGCGGCGATTATAACGATATTGATAGTGTTCTTGAGATGCGCGATACCCTATTTACCCGTATAGCTGAGCTTACAAAACTTGAGTTGGGTCGTATTCATGAGGGTCAGTCCAACTCAAAGGCGGGTATGCTCTATCTCAATATCCTCGCCGAGACCAAGACTATGGTTCTCCAGTCTCGTAATCTGCTCAAGTCGCAGCGCTACTATATGGAGCAGGAGGGTAAAAGTATGAGACGCCCTATTGCTCGAATGTAGGAGATGTTTTTTCAATATATAGAAAAGAGTGACTAAAGCCATTTAGTCACTCTTTTTTTGTAAATACTTCACACTCTATATATTGGCACCTAAATGGCGTAGCGTTTCGATTAACTTTGTTATATCCACTTGTTGCACATCGCAACTCTGCTTGGCACATAGGGCTGCGGCAGCTCCTGCGGCTTGACCTGTGCCCATACAACTTGCTTGCACACGCATTGATGCAAAAGCTTTACGGTCGGCAGATATACATCGCCCAGCCACCAACAGGTTAGGATGGTCAGGAGAGATAAGGGCGCGATATGGTACATAAGCCGCTTTGTCAAGGAAGTGAGTTGTTTGGGCATTACCCTTTGTGGCGTGTATATCTATCGGGTGGGCGCCGCGAGAGATAGAATCGGCGTATTTATAAGCTGACAGATACTCCTCAGCTGTCATTGTGTGCAGACCCTTTATGCGCCTTGTCTCGCGTATACCGGCTTGTGGAGCTACGGCAGCAACATAGCACTGTTCAAACTCCTTAAAGTTGGCTCTAAGTACCTTAGCCATACAATATACATCCTCACGCAGACGGCACTCTGCGGCGGTATAGTCGCGATTATCGCAGGCATTACCTGCTGTGCGAGTCATATTTACCGCCACACATCCTGGGTGTAGGGTTGTGCAGAACCACGGACCTCCGAACTCTGGCATACTGAGTTGCTCGGCATGCTCCAAGAGCCACTCTCTTATAGGTAGGCAGTGGCAGTTGACGCCCTGCTTGTTGTGGTGCATAGCTTCGGCGATAAGCGGCGAGGATGTGTCTACCCCAGCCAAGATAAAGTAGGTCGATAGTGGCTGTAGCGGCTCGCCATTTTGAGGTTGCATCTCCATACCGGCAATGGCTGCAAGGTCTGCATCGCCTGTGCAATCGATAAAGTACTTTGCTTCAAGAGTTTCTGTGCCATTTTTATTCTCTATAATGACACACTTGACTCTCTGTTGCTCCATAACTACGCCTGATAGGTAGCTATGCATATAGAGTTCAATACCTGCCTCAAGAACCATACGCTGCATACAGAGTTTGTATAACTCAGGGTCAAAGGCTACATTGCCTAACGGTTTTTCAATATATCCGCCACCCATAGCCTCTAATCGTTCCAAGAAGTCCCATGGCAGACCGCCAATGACGCGCTCTGAATTGTATGTAAACACGCTCAAGGGCATCACTAACCCCGCTGTCGCCATACCTCCTAAGAACCCATACTGCTCAATAAGCGCCACCTTTGCTCCGCCTTTTGCTGCTGCTAAGGCTGCAAAAACGCCTGCTGGACCACCGCCGCAAACGACGACATCATAGCTACCGACAACGGCAATCTGTTTGGTTATAGTTATGTTTTTCATCACTGTGCTTTATAATTTGGTCATTGTATTTCATTATAATACAACAATGTATTAGTCAATCTCTCTTATTTTACTCAAAGAGGCTCAACTGTTCGGCATTGTGGTTAAAGGTTTTACGGTGATATGGCGACAAACCATACTGCATAACCGCTAATCGATGTTCACGGGTGGGGTAGCCCTTGTTCCTCTGCCAGCCATATTGAGGATACTGCTCCGCAATTTTGAGCATAAACTCATCACGGAAGGTCTTAGCCAATACCGAGGCTGCTGCAATATCGGCATATTTGCCATCGCCCTTGACAATACAGCTATATGGCAGGTTAAGATTACTCCAGAAACGGTTGCCATCAATGGCTAAAAACTCAGGCGCTGGGTCGAGCTTTGATGCCGCCAGCGACATACCTTCAAAGGAGGCATTGAGGATGTTTATCTGATCTATCCTCTCGGCACTTACAGCCTCCACAGCCCAGGCTATAGCCTCTCGGCAGATAATCTCTCGTAGCAGATTGCGGTTCTTCTCCGACATCTGCTTGGAGTCATTGAGTAATGGGTGGTGGAAATCGGGTGGTAAAATTACCGCCGCAGCAAACACCGGTCCGGCAAGGCATCCTCTGCCCGCCTCGTCACAGCCCGCCTCAAGAAGTTGCGTTTGATAGAAATTGGGTAACATAATATACAAAGGTATCTATTTTTTGCGAAAAAATAGTATCTTTACTGCAAAATTACGGATATGCTTGCTATAACTCGCCAAACTACTGCTTTTGCCACGCTGTTACTTGTGGTAACTATCACTGCTACCTTTGTGCGCCTCTACCTCAACCCTTTTGAGGTTGAAATAGCCTATTGTAGCTTCCTGCCACGCTGGTGGGAGGCTGTTATTAGTGCCTTGCTGATATTTGTTACAGCCATCGTGGTTAACCGTACGGCGGTAAAAATGGGTGTTCTTGGAGGTTTTGGTACTCTGCCTGTATCTCTTTATGGCTTTTTGAGTTGCGGTATACTGCTTGCCCCCAATCTGCTTATAGCATCTATTACAGCAACCTTTACAGCATTTGGTGTAATGTATCTACTCAAATCTATTGTCGCTATAGAGGACAGACAAGCCCTCTTCACGGGAGCTCTCTGTTTGGGCTCTGCCACTGTGATATGCCCTGCTATGATAACTCTTGTCGTGGCATTGGTGGTCTCTGTGTTTGTCATACCCCTTACTATGCGCAAGGTGGTAATTACCCTCGCTGGCTTTTTTATACCACTGCTGGGTGCGAGCTATGTGCATTGGTATATGGGTGGCGATATAGCCGATGTACCGCGTAATTTTGTCAACATCCTTAGTTTTAGTTTTCTGCCAGAACTCTCTACTCTGCCTATCATTACAGCAGCCCTTGTCTTGCTTGTGGGAGTGCTGCTCTTTTATGGTGTTGTCAATAGTATCTTCCAACGCTATGCCTTGCTTGTTAGTGTGCGCAAAACTATACAAATGGTCGGATGGTTCTTCGTTGCTACTCTCCTTGCCCTATTGCTCCCTTGTGGCGCAATAACAATTATCCCTGCCGTAGCTGTGCCTACAACTATAATTCTTGCTTTTGCAATCGATAGAATGGAACAAAACAGTGCTAATATATTCTATAGCTTGTTTATCTTGCTTGTAATCGCGCATCTGTTCCTATATTAAATTGTGAAGCCTGAACTGATTTGCTACGAGACAGCACAAACTATTATCGTTTATAAAAAAATTAAAAAATATAAGTTGCTACTTCATTTCTGGCTATTAAAGTTCTCTTAAAAAGTGTATATTGGTAATCTTTTTTCAAAAAAAGCATTAAAAAGTTTGCTATTTAATAAAAATATAGTACTTTTGTACTACAAATGTGGGAGTTCTTCCCACTGCTCATTAACCTAACTAACCTAATATCGGGGTCCCAACTGTTGCAGAAACACTTGGGACTCATCTTTTTTTACACTCTCAAAATATCTTGTGGTGGTTTAATAATAAATTGTTATATTTGTGATATGAAAGGAGGACGACTTTTAACAACTGTGGCTTTTGTTTTAGCCTTAGTAGTATTTTTGGCGGTTGGGATAAGTAACTTGCCGATGATAAAGTATGAAAAGGTGGTAGTTAAAATACCTATGCGCGATAGTGTGGAACTCTATACGACTATATACAAGCCGCGCTGGGGTAATGGGCATCCTATATTAATACAGAGAACGCCATATTCTGTGGCTCCATATCAAGCCTCTATACCTAAGCAAATGTTTGCAGACTACCTAACTCGGAGTTATATGCTTAGGGGCTATATTCTTGTATATCAGGATGTTCGTGGTCGTTTTATGAGTGGTGGAGAGTTCGAGAATATACGCCCAGCCATAGGCGAGATAAACGAGGCAACTGATGCTTATGATACAGTCGAGTGGCTCATAAATAACATTGAGGGCAACAACGGTGCTGTTGGTTTTACCGGTTGTTCGTACCCTGGTTTTTATGCTATGTATGGAGCTTTGTGTGCCCATCCTGCTGTTAAGGCAGTCTCTCCGCAGGCGCCTGTAACGGATTGGTTCTTGGGAGATGATTTACACCATAACGGAGTGATGATGATAGCAGATTCTTTCTCCTTTATGCCTGTTATGAGCCATACTAACCACACGCCGACTACCGAGTGGTTACCTACGCGCCAACACGACTACTCTCCAGACCAATATAGTTTTTTCCATACAGCTACACGCGACTCGTTACGCAGTGTGATGCACCCCTCAACCTTTTGGGATATAATAAGCAACCACCCCGACTATGATGAGTGGTGGCAGAGCCGTGATGTACGCCGCTATATGCACAATATTACTCCTGCGGTGCTTGTTGTGGGCGGAACCTTTGATGCCGAGGACTGTTACGGTGCATGGAATAGCTATCGCGCCATACGCCGTCAGTCGCCAAATACCATCTGCCACTTGGTTATAGGTCCGTGGGCGCATGGAGCGTGGCGAGAAGATAGTGCCGAGGTGTTAGGCGATTTCAACTTTGGAAATAAAGCCTCAAATAGGTACTATATGCATAATTTTGAGCTTCCATTTTTTGAGCACCATCTACGAGGTAAAAACGCTAAACCATTGGCGCCAATATCGGTATTCATCTCCGGTTCAAATCGTTGGGTGGAACTTGAGCAACTCGCCGAGATAGAACAGTATAATACGCGCCTCTACTTAGACGGCGGACGGGTTACCGAGCAGCAGCCTGATGTATTAGAGGGGGTAAGCTATACCTCTGATCCTAATAACCCTGTTCCGTATGATACTCCGAGCGTGTCGCGTCGTCGCGAGTACATGGTTGCGGACC
>JAZNTY010000141.1:0-22159 GCA_045592005.1 Alistipes sp.
GTGATGGGTATCAATGCAAAAATAGCTGCAATATCGTATCTCAATACGATACCGTTCCTTTATGGTATTCGGCACGAGGGTAGTCTTTGTGCTGAGTTGCTACTTGCACCCCCATCTGAGAATGTTCGTCACTTTATTGAGGGCAAGGTTGACTTAGCTCTTATTCCTGCCGCCGTAGTCCCTACACTAAAAGATGCTCAGGTTGTTACCGAATACTGCATTGGCGCCGTTGGTGCTGTGCGTACTGTTATGCTTGTGAGCAACACACCTATAGAGTCTGTTAAGCGCATTTGGCTCGATGCTCACTCTCGCACCTCGGTACAGTTAGTTGGCTACTTGGCACAAAATAGGTGGAAGATAGCTCCTCAGTGGCTCAATATGGAGCACTATGCGGTGCTTGACAACCCACAGCCTGGTGATGCCTACCTTATTATTGGCGACAAGTGTTTCAACTATGAGGGTCGCTTTGCTTACAACTATGACTTGGCTCAGGAGTGGATAGCCCAGACCCGCCTGCCATTTACTTTTGCCCTGTGGGTGGCTCGTAAGGGGTTGTCGTATGAGGTTCACGATGCCCTTCAGCGCAGTTTGACATACGGTGTGGAGCATATCTATGAGGCTATTATGGAGAGTGAGTTTGCCAATGCAGACTACGCCTATGGTTATTTGACGCAAAATATAGACTATCTCTTTGATACTCAGAAAAACAAAGCATTAAAAAAGTTCTGGGACTTTGGGCTTAAGGTTGAGCCTAAGGTCAATCCCGGCTGAAGGGAGTAGGCGGAGGGTCCGCCCGCCATCTGGACTATGATAAATCTTTATAGCTAATCAAAAAACAGATAGGAGGAACTTTAAGTGATTACAATTTATCTCAAACAATACAACAAGATTATCCGAAACGCCGACACTGAGTTGTTGGACGATTTGGGATACGATGACATCCTGTGGATTGATATGATGCAACCCACCATTAAGGAGCAGAAGGCTGTCGAGAACTTTATGGAGATAAGCCTGCAAACACGCCAGCAGGTTGAGGAGATTGAGTCTACCTCTAAGTACTCGGAGTCCGAAAATGCAATAATCTCCAACTCCAACTTCTTTGTTCCTGTTGGTGGCGACTCCTTCCAGGTGGAGCCGGTCTCTTTCATACTCTCCAATGAGGGTGTACTTGTCTCTGTGCGTCAGGCAGATATGCGTACCTTCCGTGAGGCGGAGAAACGCCTACAGATGAACTACCGCAACTACTCTACCGGCTACCATATCCTTATCTCTCTGCTTGAGGTGCGTATCGACTTTGATGCCGACCTTGTGGAGATGGTTGGTCGTCAGGTTTCGACTCTGAGCAAGGATATCAATCGTGAAGATAGCATCGATAAAGAGGCTATCCATCGTATCAATACCCTTCAGGAGCGTACTATGGTGCTGCGCGAGAATATCTTTGACCGTCAGCGTGTTTTGTCTGGCATTCATCGCTCTGAGCGTTTTCCAAACGATATCTATCCGCGCCTTCAGCTTATGATTAAGGATGTGAGCTCCCTTATCAGCCATACCGACTTTACCTTCCAGCGTCTGGACTATATCCAAGATGCAGCTTTGGGTCTTATCAATATTGAGCAAAACGAGGTGGTTAAAATCTTCTCGGTCGCGGCTGTAGTCTTTCTGCCGGCAACTTTGGTGGCAAGTATCTACGGTATGAACTTTAAGTTTATGCCTGAGCTCGATTGGGTTTGGCATCTCGAAAACGGCTGGGATGTACCTATGGGATATATCTTCGCTCTGGGGCTGATGATACTCGCCTCGGCACTTACTATGGGGTTCTTTAGGTATAAAAAGTGGCTCTAAATCTTATACTACTTATAGCGGGGGACTACAGATGTGGTCCCTCGTTCTATTTTGCACAACTTCTAACAAAATAGGAGTGTCTAAAAATTGTTAGACACTCCTATTTTAGTTGTTCGCTAATTGTTGTAAGCGACCTCTACTTGTATGTAATCACATTGTGGTTATCCAACTTTATATCGGCAATGGTTTGACCGTTTGCCAAGATAAGTTGCTCCAAAGGATTTCCCTGAAGATAGAGTTTGTTAAGATGGATATTGTTGCTGCAATCCACCACCTTGAGTAAGCAGTTATTTGCCACAAACGACTCTAAGAGTGTCAGCCCGGTAACATCAATGGTGGATATCGATGTATTTTCACACGCTAAGTCGGTCATCTGCTTACACGAAGCAACATCAATGCTTTGGAGATTGTTACCACCGCAGTGGAGGTAGTATAGAGCCGGATACTTCGAGAAGTTCATAGACCCACTGAGACGGTTGTTGCTACAGTCGAGCTTCTTAAGAGCGGTGCAAGCATCTATATTAAGCTCTGTGATAAGGTTATTCTGGCAAGTGAGAGCCGTAAGCTGTGTGTTGGCGCTCAGGTTAAGCGACTGAAGGTTGTTTGTGTAGCACTCCAATAGATTGAGCTTAGGCAGCTGGCTGACATCGAGAGAAGCGATGCTGTTTTCGTAACAGCCCAAAGTCTCAAGGTTTGGTAAGCCTGTCAGCGAGAGGGATATAAGGTTATTGTTGCCTATAGCGGCAATCTGCATCTTAGGGCAGTTGTCAAACTTTACCTCGCGCAGTGAGTTTAGGCGCACATCGAAGTATACCAACTCAGCCATATTGCTAACATCGAGCTTTGTGAGTTTGTTCTTGTATGCCTGAAGGAACATCATCTGGCTACAACCCTCAAGATAGAGCGACTCAATATCGTTCATATAGCAGTAGAGCCACTTAAGCGAGCTGCAACCCGAAACATTGAGTTCCTTAATCTTGTTGTAGCAGCAGTCGACATATTCCAACTTAGCCATTCCACTCAAATCGAGCTCTGTAAGCAGGTTGCCGTCGCAGTCGAGGGATGTAAGGTTTACAAAGTTTTTAATACCTCGCAACGAAGTGATGGCTTCGTTGGTGCTCTCCTCATCTAAGGTAAGTACTAACTCGGTAACTACAGCCGCCTCCTGAACAGATAGTGCTCCGTCAGCGTTGGTGTCGAAAGCATCGAGCATAAGCTGCTCAAATACCGGACACTCGAAGCTCAGCTCGCCATCTGATGTTGTGCCACCACTTGCCGCCTGCTCCACAACCAAAGGCTTCTCCACACGGCTCTTGCCCGCTGTGGCAAAGATTAAAATCTCGCCCTTGCGCAGTTCAGAGCTTGTGTTTGCCTCGGCAGAGATTGTCATACCGCCCTCTGTGAGCTCAACCTCTATCCATGAGGAACCATTGACAAAATCCCACTCTGCACCGGTACTTACCGAAATCAAAATATCTTCAAAACCGCCATCTGCCGGAATGGTGACCTGCAGGGGTCTTACAACAAGGGTTATCTGAACCTCAGGCTCGGTATTTTCGCCGCCGTTATTCCCCTTGTCGCAAGAGGGGGCAAAAAGCAACGCCACAGCAGCTAATGCTGCAAAAAACTTATTACGCATATTTCTAAGAGATACTCTAAATTACACAAATTAGTACGCTTTAACACATCTTACATTGTAACCGTTACCCCAAGCAGCTCCTGAGCCGACATTGTATACAGGGTCGGAGAAGGTAAAGCAGTATGAGGTCTCAGAAACTTCAAGCTCCGAGGTCCAAAGTTTAACTATGCCGTTAGTATTCTGTACGCTCATCAACGCTCCGGCATCCGAAGAATGTGCGCTGCGATAGCCAGCAGATGGATACCAAACACTCACGCCATCTTCAGTGGTGTTGACAAAGCCCTTGCACTGTGTGTATACACTATTTGTGCTAACTAAAGCCACCCACATAGCCTTGCGAGGTACCTGATAGCCTACAGGACATGGGTCATAGTTACTCTTCTGGAATGGACGCCAGAGACTCTTATCTGCATCATAGATGATGTTATTCTTCTCAGAGCCTAAGTTGTCAAGGTTGAGCCAATTAGCTTTGTTCTTGTTAGGGTCTGCTGTGAGGAAGGTCATAGGATTTGCTGTCGCATACTCTATAGAGCCAATCTCCAAAGATGTTGGGGTAGCTGCCCATACAGCCTGAGCATAGGCGCTGTTGCATACTGTCAGATTAGCGCTGTTGCCAAAAGGTGTTGTAATATTCTTCCAGCCACCAGCCTCTGTGTCGCGTGTACGCTCCTCAGTAGTGTCGCCGATAAATGGATCCTTACGACCCCATTGATAATATAGACCAAAAGTAGAGTAGTCGCCCAATGCGGTAGCCTCTGTAGCACCCAAGTTACGGTCCATGCTGTAGTAGCCGTCTGTTACACCGTTGCTCTGAGGGATAACATTGTTCTTGTAGTCGATATCCTCAGGCTTGTCAGTCAGCCATATATGCCAAGACCATACAATCTTACCTTGAGCATCAAAGGCTGCCAAAAGTGCATTACCCTTACTCTCAGATGCTGTGAAGCTTACAGTGCCATTGGAGTAGCTGATGTTTGAGAGTAACCCCTGACTTGTCATCCACAACCAATCGACCTTCTCAATATCGTTTATAGGGGTATTGTCCACCTTGCGTGTTGCAAAGGTATACTCGCCACCAAGATGCACCATATAACAGTTCGCATATCCGAGCTTGCTGAGATTGTTGTTGTCGCCCTGAGAGCTCTGCCACTCTATAGTACCTAAGTCGGCTATTGCGTTGCGAGCCACTACAGCACCTGCAATTTCATGGCTGAAAGTTTGACCATTGGTATCGGTCATAGTCACTGTAAAACCCTCTGAATAGTCCTCGGCAGGGATAACAAAGCGGAAAGTAGCCCCCGCCTCAATATTTACACCCGCAGTGCCGCAATCTACCACAACTTCCTTTACTGCGTCAGCATTTAGAGATAGACGGGCTGTTGCAGTCGAGAGGTCTACCACGCCCTGACCTGCAAGACGGCGGTTGTTCATACCTGCAAGAACTATACGGCGCAAGATGTGCGGACCTGTTGCCTTTACGGTTACCACGCCGGCAAGATATGTAAAGCTCAGGTTGCTATCTGACGACTTAGCCACAGCCGGATTGAGGTTGAACAGCTGCGCAGTATACTGCTGTGTGGCAGGTATCGCTATGCGCATTGTTGTGCCACTTACGCCATTTGCCGAAGCGGACGAAGTAGAGGCAATATAGCTCTCGGCTGTCGATACGGGACCAAACTCGCCATTTGCTGTGCCTTGACCACCTGCAATAGCTGCCGGTACGCCGTTTACATAAATTACGGCATTGCTACCCCAGCTGTGAGTTTTACCCTCTGCATCCGCCTCTATGGTAGCTGTCAGGTATGTTGGTGCTACGGTGTCAGGCTCATAAGTTACACTTGTAGAAGTTACCTCGCCTCGTCTTACCTCTAACGCAGAGATATTCTGAGCACTCATAACCTCGTCATTGGTGCCGTAGAGAGTTACACTCAAGCCTGAGTAGCTCTGTGCTGGGAGGTAGATATCAATATCAGCCGGAAGGGTAACACCCTCTCCTAAGTCTACATTGATAACGCGCTCACCCTCGGCAGAGATATCCAATAGTGGAGAACCTGAGAAGTTCATATCTATAGAACCCTTACCGGCTATGGCGCTATCTACGGAGCTGAGAGCTGCGCGAGTAATGGTGCCTGTTCCCTTGATATTCAGGCGCAGACGACCTACAAGGTGCTTGAAAACCAAGTTGGTAGTTCCGTTCGCTGCAACCATAGGCTCTATAACAGATATTGCCGGACCTTGCAAAGCGGGTAGGGTGGTTGTAAGGATGGTTCCTTCGATAGCTCCACTACCAAAATCGTAAGCACCGTAATAGTAGTCAGCAGCAACAACGCCCTCAATGCTTACTGTTGATTTGCCACCAACCTCTACGGTGTATGTGTTACCGTTTATAACCACTTCGTCGCCTTGCTTCCACTGTCGACCATTCTCCAAAGTGGCTGACAGTGTGACCGTTGCCTGCTCGTCAGTGCCATTTGGGGTCTTCTCACACGAGAGTGATAACAGCAGCGCTGCCACAATCGCAAAAGAATAAAAATGTAGTTTCATAGACTTATAATTTTTAGTATTGCAAATTTTCTCGGCACAAAAATAGTCAAAAAATCGAAACATAGACATATATTATGCATTTTTTATGAAAAATATCCCTTGATGCTTTATAGACCCACTTTTTTGATTTGTAATGGTCAAAAGAGGTTAAAAATATGTAAAAATTCTAATTCTCTGTTTTTATCAAGAGCTTTCATTTTGCTTGCATAATTACCCAAAAAGCGGCAACAGCCTGACAATCTGTAATATAGACAAAAGTTGTAGGTTTTAAGAATGCATAAAACGACCAACAAATCAGCGCGTTGGACCTTTTTGGAGAGGGTAGAAAAAATATTTTTTTGCCAATGTTACAGATTATAACCAAAATTTTAATAACTTTGTGCCCATTAATCATCAAAAATAGCATAACTATGGTTTGTAATCGATTGCTGGTCAATACCGAAAAACAGAAGTATTGCACCCCTGATTTTTCCACTTACAGTTTCTATGGCGAAGCTGGCTTTGCCCTCTCTGAGCAGGAGGGATTACCGGGCGAGGACCCAACAATTAACGATTATGGCGACTTCTAAAACATTTACGACTATGAAGAGATTTTTATATACCCTCGCAGCGCTTGCTCTGTTTGCCACTTCGTGTTCTACCGACAATCTTGACTATAACACTCAGTTGGAGCAGAAAACAACCATCTCCGTAGAGGTTGAGCCTCAAACCCGTACCTATACCGACGGGTCAAAAATCTATTGGGCTCAGAGCGGAGAACAGCTCAATATTATCTACTACTCAACCAATGAGGATGGTACAACAAACTCTCGCCGTCAGTCTGCTACCCACCAAGATTATACGCTGACCGACAACCGCGCTCAGTTTACTGCCGACCTTACTACCACCTCTGGCGCTGTGTCATATACTTTGGGTGCTTTTTACCCTTATGTGTATAAGTACTCAACATCCTCTATCTCCCTTACTGTTCCACAGGAGCAGACCCCTGCCGAGAATAGCTATGATCCGGCTACCGATATTTTGGTATCTCAAAACCCTATTACCGTTCAGGATTTGGGAGGTAAGATAACTTTCTCTTTCGCTCGCCTTGTAGCCTTTGCGAAGATGACCCTTGTGGGTATTGGCGAGGGCGAAAAGATTGAGAAAATAGTCTTCTCCTCTCCTGCAAAACCAAATGGCGCTGTGGAGTTTAAGGTTCACGAGCAGGGCACCTTAGAGAACGCTAAATGGTACAACAACTATGAGGAGATAATTCTTAATATGAATGGTCGTGTTGCTACCGGCGAGGATACTGTTTGGTTTACTGCTGTTCCTACCGACCTTAGCGGTACCTCTTTTACCGTTACCGTCACCACCGACAAGTTTAACTACTCTAAGACCGTAGACCTTACTGATAAGACCCTTAACTTTAAGCGCGCTGATATTGCACAGTTCCGCGTAAAAGAGCTTGTAAAGGAGGAGAAACCGGTTATCTATGTTAAACTTAAAGACCCTAATGAGTTACAGGCAGGCTATAAGGTGCTTATTAGTCACAACTCCAGTTCAAGTGGTTCGGCTGAGTTTATGAGTGCTACTCCGGATGCTGATTATGCAGGTCGATACGATAAAACTGTAGGCGTGGCGTATGAGAATAGCCAGATTTCTGCCAACGACCTTGAAAGCAATACTTTGGTATTCGTTTTAGAGGATAGTTCTGTTGATGGACAGTATTTGATGAAGTCTCAGATAGGCTATTTGGTTGGTACTTACAACTCTTCGTATGCTATCTCATTTACAGACAACAAGAGTGAGGCTTCTCGTTGGACCTTCGTAAAGACCAGCTATTCAGGTTGGAACATATACAATGAGAATAGTTGTGTGCTAAACTATTCAACATCTTCATACTCGTTTAGAGTATCCAGCTCATATTCGTCTATATATCCATTCTATTGTGAGGCTGAGTTAGAGCAAGATGATAGTCAGCCTGCCGTTACTCCTCTTGCAACTCCTGTTGTTACCGCTACCGCTACCGCAAATAGCGTAACAGTTGAGTGGGGAGCTGTTGAGGGCGCAAAGGACTATACCGTTACTTGTGGTACTGCATCGCAGACTGCGACAACAACTTCTGCAACATTTACAGAGCTTGATTATGCAACTGAGTACACTGTAACCGTTGTTGCAAACCCTGCCGATACAACCGTAAATAGCGCATCTGAGGCTGGTACAGCTACCGTTACCACTGAGGCAGACCCTAATCAGGGTGCAGCAACAGAGTCCTCATTTACCCTTAACTTCCCATTTGATGGCGTGGAGAATGGTGCAGATATTGGCAATTTCGATACTTCAGACCCTAATATTACCGGTCGCTGCACAGGCTCTTGGCGTGTCGTTGGTAATGGACAAGATTGGGGCGGTATATTTATGGGAAGCAGTAAAACTTTGAACTTTACGGCTGATAGCGCTTACCAAATCACAAAGGTTGAGTTAGTCGCAGAGCAGAGCGGTTCACTTAATCTTAAAGTGGGCAGTACTTCATACACAGGTAGCTCTGTGACTTGGGAGGGCGAAGTAAGTAGTGTAACATTCACAGCATCGAGCGCAACCCGAATTGCAAGCGCAACCGTATACTATAAGGCAAAATAGAAGATAAAATAACCCTTTTTGGACAGATGGAGCATAGTGTGTTCCATCTGTTTTTTGTAATTTTGCATCGTTAAACGATAAATATCATATAATGAAAAAGATTATCAATCCGTGGTTGGGTCGAGAGGGTTATCACTGCTTTGGTTGCGACCCCAACCATAGTCACGGTCTAAGAATGGAGTTCTACGAGGATGGCGATGATATTATCAGCTTGTGGGAACCTAATGGCGAGCACCAAAGCTGGATAAACACCCTCCACGGCGGTGTGCAGGCGGCGCTGCTTGACGAGTTGTGTGGTTGGGTTGTCTTTCGCAAGTTTCAAACAGGCGCTGTAACCTCGAAAATGGAGCTTCGCTACCGTAAACCCCTCCATACAGATGGTGGACAGCTTACCCTCAAGGCTCGTGTCTCAGAGGTGCGCCGTAATCTTGTAACCGTTGTTGGCGAAATATATAATGCAGAGGGAGCCCTTTGCACAGAGTGTAGTTGTCTCTATTTTCTCTTTTCGCGTGAGAAATCTGCGGCAGAGATGGGGTTGGAGGAGTGCCTTGTCGAGGGCGAAGAGTCTAAATTGTAGTAGATAATGACAATAAAAAAAGGCTGCTAACTGTGTGTTAGACAGCCCTTTTCTGTTTTATGAGAGCTACTCGCTCTTAGGAACAGCCTTAAAAATAGCCTTTATTGTGCCATTGCTGAGCAGTAGTAACATATCCCCGTCAATATCGTAATGGGTGATTGAGCCCAATAGCTGAGTAAAGGTGTTCTCTAACTCGCCATTTTCAGGGCATAGCATCATTGTGGTGCCTACCTGACCCAAGTTGATGGCGTAGTTATCAGCTACGGTATATTGACCCAACAGACGGTTGCACGCCGCTACACCGGAGATAGAACCATCTTGACCGAGTGTAAGGTTAAAGCTGTTGAGCGGCAGGTTCATATCCTTGCCCTCCATCTGTACTAAGTGCCACTCAGTGCCCTTCAGTGGCTTAGCATTCTTCTGTCGCTGACGGCACGCCGAGCAGCAACCTACAAGAACCATTGCGCAGATAAGCGCGCACAAAAATGTTCTAATCTTCATAATCTATCTATTTACTGTTTAATAATTTATTTGGCATCGGTATTCTCTCTCCCGTAGCGCGGAATGTTGGCAGCAGGGCATTGTAGCCCTCAAGTTTTGCTGTCAGAGCATCTGCCATTTGAGCCAATCGCTCAGGCTCGGATGCTGAAAGGTCGTTACGCTCAGTAATATCCTGACCTATGTTGTATAGCTCCAACTTCTGCTCGCGTTGGCGGTATACAATCTTCCAGTCGCCCTTGCGCAGGGAGCTCATATAGTCTATATCATGGAGCTGATAAGGCTTCCATTGATGTGGGAAGTGGGCAAGCACCTCGCGCTCAGGGTCTATACCCGACACAGCCTGTGGCACGACAAAGTCGTTTGCCTGCTTCTGCGAACTAATCTCGCCCGACTCCATAGCCTTTTTAGCCATCTGTGAGCCATCTGTGAGCAGGCGAACAATACTCTTGCCGTCTATCTCCTGCACAGTTTTGTACTCCTCTATGCCCGCCATTTCGAGAATTGTAGGGTATATATCCTCTGCCACAACAGGGGTGTTTAGGCGTGTGCCGGCAGCAACCTTGCCCTTCCAGTAGACCACCATAGGCACCCTTATGCCCGCTTCATAGCAGGAACCCTTACCCTCGCGTAGTGGCGAGTTTTGGGTGTGACGAACACCTCCCTTTGTTAGGTTCTCGGAGTTGCCGCCATTGTCGGACATAAAGACGATAATGGTGTTGTCAAGCACATCGCGCTCTTTAAGATACGCCATCAAGTCGCCCAAACTCTTGTCCATACCCTCGCACATTGAAGCAAAGCGAGCCTGTCCCTCATCCATACCTCGGTCGATATACTTCTGGAAGAAGCGCGGGTCACGGTGTATTGGTGTATGGACAGCGTGGTGGCAGAAGTTGAGGTAGAACGGTATGCCGTTGTCGATAGGATAATCTAAGGTCTTTAGAGCCTCAAGTGTTAGAGCCTCGGTAAGGTGTGTGTTCGTGCCGTAATACTCAACCATATTCTGTACCGAGAAGAAGTTCCACTTGTCGGATGTGTTGCCGTAGTTCTCCTCACCATAGTAGCTACGAGGCTTGCCGGCAACCTGTCCGGCAACATTGACACAAAAGCCCATATTTAGAGGACTTGCACCCGGTGTTCCCATTGTTGCCCAATGTGCCTTGCCCACATGTATGGTGTAGTAACCGTTATCTTTGAGTATCTGGGGATAAGGAGTAATATGTACTGCGCGGTCGAGCGGTTCGGTAGATGGGGTTATGCCGTTTATATTCCAATCGGTGCGCTCCAGAACATCATCTAACTGCTCACTTGGCGTGTCGGTAGCATCCGGGTTCCAATCTTTGTGTACCGAGGTATAGTTGGTAATACGCGTATGTGCAGCATTCATTCCCGACATTATCGAAGAGCGGGTAGGTGTCGATACAGGACATACATAGGCAGAGGTCATCGTCGCACCTTGTTCTGCCAACGCAGCAACATTTGGGGTATCGTGTCGCAGGTTAAAGGGGTATACCTCCTCGCCAAAGGCTACAGAGGTGTCTAACCAGCCTAAGTCGTCAATGAGGAAGAGTACAATGTTAGGTCGCTCATCAGATGTGCAACTGTTAAGCGGTGCTGCCAAAGCTAATGGCACAAGCGGTTTGAGGCTCAGTTTCATAGTTATAAGTTTTGGTCAATTTCTCGGCGGTTTATCAGTGCCTGGGTTATGGTGTGCTCATCGACATACTCCAATTCGTCGCCAAAGCCTATGCCGCGAGCTATGGTGGTTACCTTAAGGTGCTTAAAGGGCTTTAAGCAGTTCATCAGGTAGAAGAGTGTTGTTTCGCCCTCGACCGATGCTGATATGGCAATAATAACCTCGCTTACATTACCCATAGCAATGCGGTCCAGCAGTAAATCTATGCGTAGGTCTGAAGGACCTATACCCTGCATAGGCGATATCACACCGCCCAAAACCGAATATAGACCGCGATATTGGCGGGTCTTTTCTATCGATAGCAAGTCGGCAACCTGTTCTACCACGCATACAGTGCTGCTGTCGCGCTTAATATCGGAGCAGATGTCGCAAATCTCTGTGTCGGAGATATTTCCACATCGTGAGCAGTGACATACATTGTTGCGAAAGGCATCGATACTCTCGGTCATAGCCGCCACATCGACCTTATCCATCTTAAGGATATGCATAGCTAATCGTAGCGCTGTCCTACGACCCACTCCTGGCAGTCGGTTAAGCTCCCCGACAATATTTTCAAGTAACTTAGACATCGTAGACTCTATATTCTCTCAAGATGTAACTCTTCGGTCCACCCCTTCTTGCCGTCTGCAATGGTTATCTCGCACCAGCCCTCTACCACTGAACTTATAGTGACCTTTGTACCCTCGTGCAGCACAAATAGGTCGGTAGCTGCTCTATCGGGAGAGCTCTTGACCGATATCGCCGAACTGATAACTATGGCGCTGTTGCGGTCTAATATATCGTTGCGTGAGCTGATGGCAAAGGCTGTGGTAACGATAAATAGCAGTAGCGAGATGATGACGCCATAGAAGCCGCTCTTACGCGCAGAGAGTCTGGTTCCAAGCAGGAATAATAGCGCGCAGGCAGCCATAGCCACAAAGAGGACTATCGAGAGTACGCTCCAGCCATTACAGCTCATTACCCCCTGTAGGGTGCGTATCCAGCGGTTGAGAAAAAACTCAGGCACTATTGCAATCTTATCTTTAGTCAGAGCCTCGGCTATTTGCAGGTTGTATTGAGCATCGTCCATAGATGGCGCCACCTTCAGGGCTCGGTTGTAGTAGAGTATCGACTTGCCCAAGTTGCCCTGCTTGAAGTGGCTGTTACCCAAGTTGTAGTAGAGCTTTGCAGAGTAGTTTCCACGGCGTTCTATGGTCGAGTAGTAGTTTATGGCAGCTGTATAGTCGCCGTCAATATAGGCTTGATTGGCACTCTGCCATAGAGTCTTATTATCCACCTCAACACTCGGCGTTGCCGCTGTAGATAGGCTGTCTGTCTGTGCCACAGCGGTCAGGGTCATAACTGCCGCGAGCAGTATTGAAACCAAATATCTCATATCTTACCTTTTTACTAACGATTCTATCTTTGATACCACATCTATACCACGAGCATATAGTTCGCTCATAGGGGCACTCTCTATAGGGGAGTATTGCGCCTCTTCACACTGCGATATTATCGCTGTGAATGTCTTTGCCTGCTCCGCAGCACCTCGGCGAGTCAACTCCTCGCGGATACCCTCCTTTGTCAGGTCGGCAACGGGGATATTGAAACGGTCGGAGATATAGCCCCATAGCGCACGAAGCATCTCTTCGTAGAAGGCGTGACGCTGCTGCTCCTTCATATATCGCTCAGCCATACGGAACCTCTGCACAGCCACTTTGTTGGCTCTGCGACCCTTGACAAGAGCTGTGTTATGGCTGTCGCGGATACGCTTGCCGACAACAATGTAGACCACTGTTGCTATAAGTACTATCAGTACCATTATCACAAAATAGAGCGGCGAGAGTACCAATGGCGCCACAACGGTGCGCAATGCCGACGAAGAGAGCTTGATAAAGCGAATATCCTGACCCAGGAGTTTGACATCCTCCTTGCTTATCAGGGTAGTTACGGATGTGGTGTTGCTATTTTTGTCGGGTTGCACCGTGAGTGCAAAGCTTTGGGAGGTCAGAGTTATATACTTGCCGCTATCGGGGTTGAAGTAGGTAAACTCTATCGGAGCAATGGTATACTCGCCCTCGGCACGAGCTATAAATGGATACTCAAAACGGCGGAAACCGGTGCTGCCGGATGCTGTGGTGCGTATCTGCTCGGTAGATTTGATATCATAGAGCTCAAAGGATGTTGGAAGCACTAACTTTGGTTGCTGTAGGAATCCTATATTTCCGGAGCCAGATATCTGCAACACTATGTTGGCGGCAGAGTTGGCTGCAATATCCGACGAGGAGAGTTGAGCCTCCATATCATAACGACCCACCGCACCGCTGAAAGATGCCGGAGCTGCTGCCGGCAGAGGTTTAACATTGATACTTACAGCCGGAGAGGTTAACTCTCGACGCAGGTTGTATATATCGTGAGTGTTGTCGAAGAAGGTGTGGCGTGAACGGCTGTTGTTGCGCACAAACATCTGCACAATGACCGTCATCTTCGCCGGTTCGATAGTCAGTGTGCCGCTCTGCTGCGGATAGAGGAGAAACTCTCCCAAGTTGTAGGCATCGTATACCTTGCCATTGAGGGTCTGGCGGAACGGTCCCTGCTCGCACTCCAGCTGCTGGTTCCAGAAGCCGTCAAAGCTCGGCAACTTAGCACCCTCGGAGCCGACAACATTCACGCGGCTGTAGAGCTTGAGTGTGGCACGCACAGCCTCACCCTTGTATACCGAGTTGCGGGAGAGGTCTACTTTGAGCAGTAGGTCATCTTTGCTGAGTTGATTTGCTGCTCGCTGCTCAAGGCTCTGCTGCCCCTCAGCATTTGCACTACTCTCCTGCACTCTGCTATCCCCTTCGGCACGCACCTCTATGGGGGTTTTGCGTGTTGAGTAGCTCTTGCCGTCAACCTCTATGGTTGCAACACCTATGCTATGCTCTCCGGCGCTATTAGCCTGAAGAACATAGGTAATAGAGTAGCTGAAGCTGCGAGTCATCGAGCCATTGATAATCTGCATAGATGAGCCTTGCGACACAGAGGGTCCAGCCAACACATTGAAACCCTCAAAGGATGGGGCTACAAAAGATTTGTCGTCAGGTTTGGCGTTGAGTGTAAACTCTGCACGAAAAGCCTCGCTCTGGGTCACAATCATCGGCACGGCAGTCTCAAAGACAACCTGCTCATCAGCATAAACCGTAAAAAAGGTCAAAAATGCCGTCAGGACGGCTAAAATTCTCTTTCCCATATATGAGAAACGGATGAAATACAATTTTATTGTAAAATCACACAACCTCTCCGAAGAGAGGTGTGTGATGAGGTAAAATGCGGGTATGTAGTGGTACTAAATGTTAGCACCCTTACACCCTTTTAGTGTGCAAAATCGGCAAAGAAGTCGTTGCCCTTATCATCCACAATGATGAATGCAGGGAAGTTCTCGACATAAATCTTACGCACAGCCTCCATACCGAGCTCTGGGAAGTCAACAACCTCCACGCTCTTGATAGAGTTCTTTGCAAGGATAGCAGCAGGACCACCGATAGAGCCGAGGTAGAAGCCACCGTGAGCCTTACAAGCGTCAGTAACAGCCTTTGAGCGGTTACCCTTTGCAACCATAACCATAGAGCCACCAACGCTTTGGAACAGGTCTACATAAGGGTCCATACGACCTGCTGTAGTAGGACCAAATGAACCTGAAGCCATACCGGCAGGGGTCTTTGCAGGACCTGCGTAGTATACAGGATGGTTCTTGAAGTAATCTGGCATAGGCTTACCCTCGTCAAGCATCTGCTTAATTTTTGCGTGTGCAATATCACGAGCAACGATAAGGGTGCCCTTAAGGTTGAGGCGGGTCTTGATAGGATACTGTGTAAGAATTTGGCGAACCTTGTCCATACCCTCGTCAAGGTCGATATCTACCGCTGGCGACATTGCTGGAGCCTGCTCTGGAAGGAAACGAGCTGGGTTCTTCTCAAGCTGCTCAATGAAGATACCCTCAGGGGTAATCTTAGCCTTGATATTACGGTCTGCCGAGCAGCTTACGCCGATAGCCACAGGGCAAGATGCAGCGTGGCGTGGTGCACGAATTACGCGTACATCGTGTACTAAGTATTTACCACCAAACTGCGCGCCAATGCCCATATCCTGACAAATCTTGAGTATCTTCTCCTCCCACTCAAGGTCACGGAAGCAACGACCGCCCTCGTTACCAGATGTTGGAAGCTCGTCTAAATAACCTGCTGATGCCTTCTTAACAGTTGCAAGACACATCTCTGCCGAGGTGCCACCGATACATACTGCCAAGTGATAAGGAGGACAAGCTGAGGTGCCCAAATCTTTGATATGCTCCTTGAAGAACTTTACAAGTGACTCCTCATTAAGCAGCGCCTTAGTCTGCTGATAGAGGAAGGTCTTGTTGGCTGAACCACCACCCTTAGTGATAAAGAGGAACTCATACTCCATACCCGGATGACCGCCATAGATATCAATCTGTGCTGGTAGGTTGGTTGCTGAGTTGTGCTCGTCGGTCATAGTGATAGGTACAACCTGTGAGTAGCGGAGGTTACGCTCCTTGTATGTCTCATAGGCGCCACGAGAGATATACTCAGCATCCTCTACGCCTGTATACACATCCTCGCCCTTGTGAGCCACACATATAGCAGTGCCTGTATCCTGACAAGTAGGCAGCTCGCCCTCAGCAGCTACACAAGAGTTCATAAGCATTGTGTAGGCAACAAACTTGTCGTTGTCGGTAGCCTCGCTGTCCTCAAGAATGTTACGCAACTTCTGTAGGTGCGAAGCGCGCAGGTAGAACGACACATCGGTGTACGCCTCCTTTGCCAACAACTCGATACCCTTAGGGTCTACTTTCAAAATCTTGCGACCGTCGCACTCAACCACCTTTACATAGTCTTTGGTCAGCAGACGATACTCTGTGTTGTCTCGCTCAATTGGGAGCGGCTCCTGATAGATAAATTCAGCCATATTAATGTTGTTTAGAAATTATTTACAAACGATTTACAAAGATAGTAAAAATTTTGCTACTCTACAAGGTGCTCGACAAGTATTTTTACACCCATAAGCACAAGAACCGCGCCGCCAAATAGCTCGGCTTTTGATTTGTAGCGACAGCCGAAGTTGTTGCCGATATATACTCCAGCAACCGAGAGGGTAAAGGTTGTTATGCCTATTAGTGCGGCAGCAAGGGTTATATTGCTCTGCAAAAAGGCAAACGAAACGCCTACAGCTAAGGCATCAATACTTGTAGCTACCGCTAAAGGAAACATCGCTCGCGCAGAGAAGTCATCGCTGCCCCGCTCGCACTCTGTATGGCGCGACTCGCGTATCATACCTGCACCTATGAACCCTAAGAGCACAAAGGCTATCCAATGGTCTAAGCTCTGTACCACCGTAGCGAAACTTGCGCCGAAGAGGTAGCCGATAATGGGCATCAGCGCCTGAAAACCGCCAAACCATAACCCCACTTTCAGCGACTGCTTTGCCTCTATTTGGCGAACCGAAAGACCCTTGCCGATAGCTACCGCAAAGGCATCCATAGAGAGCCCTACAGCGATGATAAAAAGCTCCAAAAATGACATATTGTAAATTGTAAAGAAAACTACTATACCAGCTCCTTAGCTCTCTCTAAGGCTTTGTGTATATGGTCTACTACATTCTCCTTGCCTACCGTATCGACTATGCCTGTGCGCTCTAATGAGTTGTAAACTCTCTCATTTACGCCACTGAGGATAATCTTGCGACCATCGCCTAATGTGGCTGCAATAAATATCTCAAGGTTGTGCAAGCCTGTGGCATCAATAAACGACACCTTACGCATACGCACAATACGAACCTTAGCATTTGAGCGGGTACGAGCCAACTCCTCAAAGCGTGTGGCTATGCCAAAGAAGAATGGACCGTCAATCTCGTAAACCTCTGTCTGAGCCGGTATCTCTAAGCGCTCATCATCTGCCTCGCCATCGTGATGCACCTCAAGTTCGTTGCTGATAACCGATATGGAGGTACTCTCCATAATTCGGCGCATAAAGAGCACCACAGCCAGCACTAAGCCAACCTCTATGGCTATAGTCAGGTCGAAAATTACTGTCAGTAGTAGCGTTGTAAAGAGAACCGTAATATCTGAACGCGACTGACGACACATCGAGCGTATTGTGCGCCAACCGCTCATATTGTATGACACCATTATCAGCACGCCCGCCAAACAAGGCATCGGTATAGCCCCTACAAGACTGCCAAGTAGCAAAAGTACTAAAAGCAGCACCACTGTGTGGACAATGCCCGCAATAGGAGTACGACCGCCATTGTTGATGTTCGCCATAGTTCGCGCAATGGCTCCTGTAGCAGGTATGCCTCCAACAAATGGAACCACAATATTGGCTATTCCCTGACCTATAAGTTCGGTGTTGGAGTTGTGCTTGTCGCCAATAATACCGTCGGCAACCATAGCCGAAAGTAGCGACTCTATGGCGCCCAACATTGCTATTGTAAAGGCTACAGGCAGTAGCGACTGCATTGTGGCAAACAGACTCTCGCCCTCCGGTAATGCCGGTACTCGCCACTCAGGTAATCCTGACGGAAGAGTATATAGGTCGCCAATGGTGGCAATAGACTCTATGCCCGCATATTGTCTTAGTACCCAACATATCGCCGTCATAACCACTATGGCAAGGAGTGAACCGGGTATCTTCTTTGAAAAGCGCGGGGTGTAGATAATAATCACAATGCTCAATATACCCACCGCCGCAGACCACCAATCGATGTTGCCTATGTTGTTGAAATAGCAGACCCACTTGTCAATAAAGTTCGCTGGCACATCGGCTATCCCTAAGCCAAAAAGGTCATTCATTTGTGTTGAGAATATCGTTATTGCAATACCTCCTGTAAAGCCGACAATTATAGGGTAGGGCATAAACTTAATCACGCTGCCCAACTTAAATACGCCCATTAGGACCAATATCACACCTGCCATAATCGTTGCAATGGCAAGTCCACCAACGCCATATTGCTCAATTATGCCATATATGATAACAATAAACGCTCCCGTAGGACCGCCAATCTGCACCTTTGAGCCGCCAAAAACAGATATCAAAAGTCCGGCAAAAATCGCCGTTACAAGACCCTCTGTAGGACCTACGCCTGATGCAATACCAAAAGCTATCGCCAATGGTATCGCCACAATGCCCACAATCACACCAGCCATTACATCCTTGCTCAGCTGTGCCATGCCATACCCCGACCTTAATACCGAAAATAATTTAGGTCTAAAATCAATCGAAAAAAGAGGTTTCATAGAGTTTGAGTTATTAAAAGTGCCTAATATCGCGGCAAATATAACAATTTATTGTGAAAAAGTACTATTTGCTGCCGCTACCTTGTCCCAATGCCCCATTCTGTGGCGAGCGTTGCAACTATCACTGCTTAATAACAACTATTGCTTTTTAATAATATATATTATTCTTTTTATTCTTATTATTCTTAGTTGTTGCCCAAGGTTCGCCCAAGGTTCGCCCAAGGTTTGCCCAAGGTTCGCCCTGGGTTCGCCCAAGGTTCGCCCTTTGTTTGCCATTTGATAAGTGTGAGGTAATAAATGTATAGGCTATATTATGATGGTTAATCTACTATTTGACAGATAGTTATATGATTATACAGCGTGGTTGTTTTGTGTAGAGAGCTTTGTCCTAAAATTGTACGAAATGCATTAACAAAGTCTCTTTTTGGGAGATTAATGAAAATAGATGCGGGGTGGTAACGCTCTACTTGCCGAAGTTGCCCAAAAGTCGCAACGAAACCTGTTGTATCAATTGCAAATTCTCCCAAAAATGTCTATCTTTGTCGAATGAAACAACAACGAGTGACTATTATAGGCAGTGGCAATGTGGCTGAAGCATTTGCTATAGCGTGTGCTGAGGCGGCGATGGAGGTGGTTCAGGTATATGCTCGCAATGTTGAGCGTGGGCGTTATGTAGCCCACTTAGCGGGGGCTGAGTGGTGCAGTGTAGCCTCGGAACTTAAGCCGGCGGACCTATATATTATATGTGTGAGTGACAGTGCGGTAGCTCAAGTTGCTGCGCAACTTCCTTTTGCTAAGGGCGCTATTGTGGCTCATACTGCGGGGTGTGGCACGCTGGAGATGTTACCTGAGGATACATTGAGGGCGGTAATATACCCTTTTCAGACCTTTACGGCAGGGGTGCGGGTAGATATGCGCCAGGTATATCTCTTTATAGAGGCTCAGGATGAGGCTGTTTATGCTCAGGCGGCAGCTTTTGCGGCGCAGCTCTCGGACCATGTTGCTCCGGCAGATGCCCTTTTGAGGGCGAGGATACACCTTGTGGGGGTGGTAGCCTCCAACTTTGTCAACAATATGTACGCTCAGGCGGCTCAACTTCTTAAGCAGGCGGGTTTGCCATTTGATGTTGTGGCACCCCTTATAGCTCAAACGGCGACAAAGGCTTTAGCCTCGGCAGAGCCGGCAAAGGTGCAGACCGGTCCGGCAGTGCGTGGTGATAGTGCTACAATGGAGCGCCATAGACAGTTGATAGGGCAGGATAGGTTGCTCAGGGAGATTTACGACACTATTAGCGAGAATATATGCAGAATAAAAGAAACTTCAAAGAACTTATAGCCCAGGTTGAGGCGTTTATCTTCGATGTAGACGGTGTTATGACCGATGGTAAGATAATACCCATTCAGGGTGGCGATTTTATCCGTTGTTACTACGCCAAAGATGGTTATGCGTTGGCGTATGCTGTAAAGCATGGCTGTAATGTCTGTGTGATATCGGGTGGTTTTGGGCAGAACCTTGCTTCGCGTATGGAGCGTTTGGGTATCAAACACTGCTACTTAGGTTGTATGGATAAGATTGCTGCCTTAGAAGATTTTGCAGCCAAGACGGGCGTAAACCTCGATAATACTATCTATATGGGAGATGATATCCCCGATTTGGAGTGTATGCAGCGTGTAGGTATCCCTACAGCTCCGGCAGATGCCTGCTCGGAGGTGCTTGAGCAGGCTCTCTATATATCGGAGTACAACGGTGGAGCTGGCGCTGTCAGAGATATTATTGAGCAGGTGCTGCGAGTGCAGGGTAAGTGGGCTTTAGACTGCCAGGGTGTTGTTGCCTCAGATGCTACACAAACTGCATCCCGATGATAGAGATTGAGCGTAAATATTTGATTAACGACGATAGCTTTATCGCTCAGGCGACCTCTGTAAAGCCGATGGCGCAGGGTTATCTGTGTCTAAAGCGTGTTACAGCCCGCATAAGGATATGTGGCGACCAGGGCTTTATAACATTTAAGGGCAAGAGTCGCGATGGTGGTTTGAGCCGCTTTGAGTGTGAGAGAAATATCCCTTTGCGGTGTGCAAAGCTGCTGCTTTCGCGCTGTAAGGGCGTTGTCGAAAAGCGTCGCTATATTGTGCCATACGAGGGCTATATATGGGAGGTTGACCTCTTTGAGGGGCAGAATGAGGGTCTTGCGTTGGCAGAGGTTGAGTTGCCTGATGTGGCTATCAAGCCGAAACTGCCCGATTGGATATGGAGGGAGGTTACGGGCGATTACCACTACCACAACTCCTATTTAGCGCAACGCCCGTATAAAGAGTGGTTTGATTAGAATGATATAAAAACGATATACTATGTTTCTTGAAAATGCGAGCCAAAAGGGCTGGATAGAGGTAATTTGCGGTTCTATGTTCTCCGGTAAGACCGAGGAGTTGATACGCCGCTTGCGCCGTGCGGAGTTTGCGCACAAAAAAGTTGAGATTTTTAAGCCGTGCATAGATGTGCGTTATTCGGAGGATGAGGTTGTTTCGCACAATGCCACAACCATTCGTTCCACGCCGGTGGAGTCATCGCAGAATATTCTGCTGTTAGCCTCCGATGTTGAGGTTGTGGGCATTGACGAGGCTCAGTTCTTCGATGCCGGTATTGTCGATGTGTGTCGACAGTTAGCCAATAGGGGCATCCGCGTGATAGTTGCGGGTCTGGATATGGACTATTTAGGTCAGCCATTTGGACCTATGCCGGCGCTTATGGCTACGGCAGAGTATGTGACTAAGGTCCACGCAATATGTGTTCGCTGTGGTAGTTTGGCGCACCACTCCCATCGTCTGACTAAAGATGCAGCGCTGGTTATGTTGGGCGAGAAAGATACATACGAGCCTATATGTCGTCACTGTTTTGCAGAATTGTCCGAAAATAGACAATAAACAGACGCTTTTAGCGTTGAAAGATACAAAAGATATAAACAACAGAACACTATGAGTGAAGTTATAAACATCAAAGAGCTCAATGAGCGTATTGAGCGCGAGTCACTTTTTGTGGATACTTTGCGCCAAGAGATGGGTAAGGTTATCGTAGGTCAGAGCCACCTTGTAGATACCCTTCTTATCGGTTTGCTCTCCAACGGTCATATCTTGTTAGAGGGCGTTCCGGGTCTTGCCAAGACTCTTGCCATAACCACCCTTGCTAAGGCTGTAGATGCAGATTTTTCGAGAATACAGTTTACTCCGGACCTGCTTCCGGCAGATGTTGTGGGTACGCTGATTTACTCTCAGAAGAGTGAGTCATTTACTGTTCGTAAGGGTCCGGTGTTTGCTAATTTTGTCCTTGCCGATGAGATAAACCGCTCGCCGGCAAAGGTTCAGTCAGCGCTCCTTGAGGCTATGCAGGAGCGTCAGGTTACCATTGGCGATGATACCTACTCCCTGCCGGAGCCATTCCTTGTGTTGGCGACCCAAAACCCATTGGAGCAGG
>JAZNTY010000142.1:0-5249 GCA_045592005.1 Alistipes sp.
GATATTGCTCAGTGTACGAACCTCCTTACCAGCTTTGATAGTAATGGAATGAGGGTCAAAACTTGCTGCCGGAACAGCTACAGGGACAATCCATACGCCCTCTGCATCCGCCTTAACGGTTACAGGCTTGCCTGCAATCCAGTCGCAAGCAACTGAAACTTTAGACTTTGGCTTAGCATAGCCCCAAATGTTAACGGTACTGTTCTGCTGCAAAACCATATTGTCGCCAATAGCTGAAGGTATCTCCAAAGACTTTGGCAACTCCTGCTCCTGAGCAAAAAGAGTCGTTGCGGAGAGAAGCACTGCTACTAAAACCGCAAAAATTCGTGTTAATTGTTTCATAAAATTTTACTTTAGGTTGAATGTTTTTACAAAGATAGAGTTTTTTTCCATATCTTTGATAAAAAATAGCGATATATGAAGAAGTTTATCCTCCTTGTGGCTCTTATTTATTTAGTTTTCCCCGTATATGCTCAAAAAAAGAGGGCTGAACAACTGCCTGACCAACTACTTTCGCCAACAAAGAGCTTTGCTGAGAATTTAGCTGACAGCTATGATGCATTCTACAAAAGTGGAGGCGTCTTTGAGAAGTTATATTTGATGACCGACAAACCCTACTATAGTGCCGGAGAGACTCTCTACTTCAGTGGTTACTTGGTACACGCCACCCTGCTAACCCGCAACTCGTCATCTATGTTTGTCTATGCCGAATTAATAAGTCCTGAGGGGCGTTTGGTGGAGAGAATAAAAGTTGCTGCCGAGAACAAGCAGTTTGTGGGTACATTTATGCTCAATGCCCGCCTTACTTCGGGTAGATATACCTTGCGCGCCTATACTCGCTGGATGACCAACTTTGATATGGGTTATTTCTACTCGCGCCAAATATATATCGGCAACTATATAGATGATGCTGTGCAGACCTCTGTCAACTATTTAGTCAATAACAATGGCACTGTAACGGCTACACTGACTGTCTCTGACCAATACTCTATGCCTATTGTCAGCACTCCGGTACGCTATCGCACAATTATCAATGGTAAGTCTCGCTCCGGCACTGAGCGTACTGATACTAATGGTCAGGTAAATATACGCTTCCGACCATCTGAGGATGTAAACGACTGTATTGAAATTCGTATTCGTGCCAATAGTCGTGATTTACAGCGTTATATACAACTGCCTTCATTCTCTGATGATTTTGATGTTCAGTTCTGCCCTGAGGGAGGAAACCTGATAGCCGACATTGTGCAGGTTGTGGCTTTCAAGGCACAGAGTATCAATGGAGGCTCAAAACAGTTGACAGGTAAGATTTTTAATAGCTTAGGAGAGTTTATTGTTGAAGTTGCTACTGAGCATAAGGGTATGGGACGCTTTATTATGCGTGCAGAGCGTGGGCAGAGCTACTATGCCGACTTTACATCTGAGCAGGGTATTACCAAGCGTTTTGAACTACCAAAGGTTGAGAATCAGGGTATCGTTCTTAGAGTTATGCGCCAGGGAGATAGCCACACCATACTTGTGCAACCGTCTGTCGGAATTAATATTGACGACTATGTGGCTGTAATTCATTCTCGTGGCGCCGTGATGACCATTGTCAATAATTTAGCTCGACCAATACGATTGATGAACAAAGATATGTTTGACGGCATAGCTCAGATATCGATTGTCGAAAAGCACTCCAACACCATTGTTGCTGAGCGCCTATTTTATGTTCGTGATAACAGATATGCCAAAGTGCAGGTTATGACTAATAAGAGGCTTTACGAGCAGCGTGACAGAGTGTCAATGACTCTTGCTATAACCGACTCCGAGGGTAATCCTGTGTCTGGAAACTTCTCAATGACCGTAACCGATGCCAATGTGGTTGAACATACTGTAGGTGCTGAAAATATACTCTCATATGTATTGCTAACCTCCGACCTAAAGGGCGACATTGAGGAGCCTGGTAGCTACTTTATTGACTCTAAGCCAAAGACTCTTGACAACCTTGACTTGGTAATGTTAACCAACGGTTGGCGTCGCTATAGTTTGAGTTCCGTTTTGGCGAACAAATTTCCACGCATACTCTATCCTATGGAGGATTCGGAGCGTGTTCGAGGCTCTGTATTTGGTCTTATAGGCAAGGCTAAGAAACCGAGTATAGTGCTGATGAACACTAAGACTAAGTATGTAGAGCATTTTGAACTCAATGAGTACAACAACTTTATCATCACCGGCTTGGAGTGTAAAGAGGATACGCAGTATATCATACAAGCGCTCAATAAAAAGGGCAAAGACAGGACCGTGCGTATTGAGTTAGAGACCGAGAACTTCCCGATAACAACCTCCTCGCATATACGCCAATATTACCTCAATCCAGCCGTTCCGGTACCTTCAGCGTTCCTTACACGCGCAAAGGAGCGTTACTTCTATGAAGGCGGCGAGCGTGTGATAGATATTGAAGAGATTGTTGTTATGGGTCGTCGCACAACATCATTCTTTGCTACAGCTACTGCCGGTAGTATGCTTCATGGCGACTTGTCACGCTACGCTACTGTGTACGATGCCTTAGCAACCTTTAAGGAATTAGATGTGTTGGGCACCACGATAACTACAAAAAACAACTACTCAGCTAATGATGTAAAAGTGTCGTTCTATGAGGAGAATAATGGCGAGGATGAGAGCCAGACAGATAGTCAGTTTATACAGACTGTGCCATCTATAGAGCGAGATGTTAATGTTCCTGAGCTATATATCAACGGTCAGTTAGCCGACATAGAGGATATAGGCAACTACGACACCAAATATATCGAGCGTCTCTCTTTTGCTGACGGTAAAGCGGCAACAATGCTTGGTCTTGCAGCTCAGCAGGGAGCCATACTTATGGAGGTAAGCAAAGAGGGACTTATTAACACTATTGATAGTGATGCTATGGCTCGCGTACTTATTCGTGGCAGCCACACTCCTGCCGAGTTCTACAAGCCTAAATATCCAACCTTCGACTCGCGCTTGACGACAGTTCAAGATTTACGCTCAACTATAGCCTGGGAACCTCTTATTCGTCCGACAGATACGGGTTATGCTACTGTAAGTTTCTACACTGCTGACCGCTCGGCTACATACGATATTATTATCGAGGGTATTACCGATAGTGGCGAGTTGCTACACCACCATTCCACTGTAGAGGTCCAGAGGGTCAATTTATAGAGTATCAGAAACAAAAAGAGCGTTATTATTTTGATTTTAAGGAGTTTTTTGTAATTTTGCAGCCGATTAATCGAGAATACAAATTTTTTAATACTATACAATTATGACAATTACTGCTGCTGATATCAAAATCGGTATGTGCATTGAGATGGACGGCAAAACTTTCCTTGTTGTCGACTTCCAGCACTGCAAGCCGGGCAAAGGTCCCGCTTTCGTTCGTTCAAAGCTCAAGAACCTTGAGAATGGTCGCGTTTTGGAGAACACATTCTCTTCTGTAGGTCAGAAAATCGAGCAGGTACGCGTAGAGCGTCGCCCTTATCAGTTTACATACGAGGATGATTTGGGTGCTCACTTTATGCATTGTGAGACTTTCGAGGAGATAAACATTGAGAAGAGCCTTATCAACAACTACGACCTTATGGCTGACGGTCAAATCGTAGAGGTTATGTTCCACACTGAGAAAGAGACAGTTCTCTCTGCCGAGCTTCCTCCAATCGTTGATATGGAGGTAACATATACCGAGCCAGGCATCAAGGGAGATACCGCTTCAACCAACTCTCTCAAGCCAGCTACTGTAAACACCGGTGCTACTATTAAGGTGCCTTTGTTTATCAACACCGGCGACCGTATCCGCGTTGATACCCGTACTCGCGAATATTACGAGCGTATTAAGTAATAACCTAAGGGTAAATAAAAACTGCCAACTTTATATTGAAAGTTGGCAGTTTTTTGTATAGTAGGTTTCCTACAAAGCGTCAAAGGCAAAGATGTGAGCCTTCTCAGCACCCCAAGTCTCGGTAACAACCAAGCGAAGCTGCTTAGTCTTTACAGGGGCATCGAAAGTAATCTTGCGCAGGCGCAGGTAGTTGTCGTCATCGCTATAAACAGTCTGCCACTGCTTGTCAACAAGAGCCTCAATACGGAAACCCTTAGTCATCATCTGAGGGATTTGTACGCGCTCAGTAGTAGCCTCCAACTTACGCATACGCTTGCTGCGAACCTTGAGATTTGAGTCAAAGATAATGCGGGCACCATTTATAGTAACAGGCTTCTTCCAGCTATAGGTAATAGTGTTCTCCTCAGGAGCAACCCAAACACCATTATCCTCGCCCTGCCACTTGCGGTCAATACCGTTACGCAAAATCTCAATCTCCTCAGCTACTTTTGCCGAAGCAGTCAACTCCGACACCTTACGCCAACGGTAAGGGAGCATAACATCGTCATCCTCAAGCATAGCCTGTACCTGTGCGATGTGATCCTTGTGTACCTGTGCCGGGTCAATACCCTTCTCAATAGCCACAGCTGCACCGGTACCTGCTGCCTGACCGAGCAGTGCGCAAGTAGCCATTACGCGGGTAGCAGAGAGTCCCATATGTGTAGCCGAGATATCACGACCTGCGAACATGAGGTTTGGTACATTTACAGAGTAGAGACAGCCAAAAGGAATTCCGAAGCCCTGTGGTACGGTGTACTCAACAGATATTGCGCCCTTCTTGTGGAATGCATCTGGGTGGTGGTCATCAAGGGTCCAACCGCCATAAGCAACAACATCTGGGAAGTGACCGCCAGAGAGCACATCGTGCTGTGTGAGGATGTGTGGACCTACGAAGCGGGTGCTCTCGCGCTTGCCAGGCAGTGCACCAATCCAGTCAAGTTCATAGCCCTTACCACGACCATCTGGGTGGTTCTTCATATACTCCCAGATACCGTAAACGATACGCTTAAGCTCGTACTGAATATCATTTGCATCGGCGATAGTGTCAAAGTTTCCACCGAACTCGCACCACCAGAAGTTATTGTCGTGTGGGTGGTAAATGCGCTTGTAGTTGAACTTCATTCCAGGGATTGTAGACTCTGGCACGGTGTAGTCAAAGTCTGCATCTGTAAAGTGGTATGCCCACTCTGGAGCCTTGAAAGGAACATCGACATCGGTCTTGCGAAGCTGGATAAGGATTGAGTTACCCATAGTCTTTGTGTCATCGCCCTCTGCCTGACAGTTCTCGTTAAACTCTGCTGGGTTCTCACGACCGTGGCGATACTTTGCACCAGAGAGGCGGAGAATACCG
>JAZNTY010000143.1:0-9678 GCA_045592005.1 Alistipes sp.
TGGCAAGAGCTGTCTAAGCACTGTAGATGGACAGATAGAGAGATAAACGGGCAGTGTGTAAAACAGGTTATCAGCAAAACAAATGGAAACTTTATCTACATTCCACACGCTGGACATAGATTGTTAGATGAACATAAGCAACACAATAGCTGGGGACGCTATTGGAGCTCAACACCATGTGGAGAGGTGGCAGGAAGGGCAAATTACTTCTCCTTCTTCTCTACAGCTGGTGGAGGCTTCTCTACTTCGTTTTTAGGAGTAGGGCGACCTATCCGTGCCATAATGGATTAGGATAATTTGTATAGAGCAGTGATAGGGTCCGATAGTAAAAAAGTATAAGAGATTTTTGGAAAATTATAATAGGTTAGTTAAATTTGTTAAACAAAATTATCAATTGTTATGAAAAAGCATAATTTCAGCGCAGGTCCGTCTATTCTTCCGGATGTAGCTTATCAAAATGCAGCAAAGGCAATTCTTGACTTTAACGGTACCGGTTTGTCTATTCTCTCAATTTCACATCGAACCAAAGATTTTGAGGATGTTTTGAATTCAGCACAGACCCTTATGCGTGAGTTGCTTAATATTCCTGACAACTACCATATTTACTTTGTGGGTGGCGGTGCAAGTACCCAATTTTTCCACCTTCCGGCAAACTTCTTGGGTAGTAAAGCCGGTTATGTCAATACAGGTGTGTGGACAAAGAAGGCTATCAAGGAGGCTAAGTTTTATGGTCAGGTAGAGGTGGTAGCCTCATCTGAAGACCGTAACTTCTGCTACATACCTAAGGGCTTTGATATACCGACAGACCTCGATTACCTCTATATCTGCACCAATAACACCATTTATGGTACTCAGTACAAGAGCGATATTGACTCGCCGGTGCCTGTTATCGCCGATATGAGTTCCGATATCTTGAGTCGCCCTATAGATGTATCGAAGTATGCAGTCATCTATGGAGGTGCTCAGAAAAACCTTGCCCCAGCTGGTGTGTCATTCGTTATTGTTCGTGACGATATGTTACAAAAGGTTGTTCGCCCGTTGCCTACTATGGTCAATGTCAATACTCATGTCGAGAACAACTCTATGTTCAATACACCTCCGGTATTTCCAATCTTCGTTATGAACGAAACCCTTAAGTGGATTAAGTCAATTGGTGGCGTAGAGGCTATGTATAAGCTCAATGTTGAGAAGGCTCAACTTCTCTATGATGAGATTGAGCGCAACTCGCTCTTCCGTCCTACTGTAGATGAGGCAGACCGCTCGTTGATGAATATTTGCTTTGTTATGGCTGAGGGTAAGGAGGATTTAGCTCCAGACTTCCTTAAGTTCGCTACTGAGCGCGGTATGGTTGGTATTAAGGGACATAGATTGGTTGGTGGCTTCCGTGCTTCGTGCTATAATGCACTACCAAAGGAGTCTGTTGAGGCTTTGGTGGCTTGTATGAAGGAGTTCGAGGCTATGCACAAATAGTTTAGTGGTAGTTATGGCAACCATTATCCCATACACATTTGAGAAAAAAGAGGAACAGATAACTTACTTCACTTCATTTGTTAAAGGTATGAAAGTTCTTATTGCAACCCAGAAACCATTTGCTAAGCAGGCTGTAGATGGTATTGTAGAGATTTTAGAGGGCGCAGGTCACAGAGTATCTCTTTTAGAAAAATATACAGAGAGTGAGCAGCTGCTTGCCGCCGTTGCTGATGTAGACGCGCTTATTGTTCGTAGTGATAAGGTTACTGCTGAGGTTATGGCAGCAGCCCCAAATCTCAAAATTGTTGTTCGTGCAGGCGCCGGCTATGATAATGTAGATTGTGCTACAGCTAAAGCTCGCGGTATTGTGGTTATGAACACACCGGGACAAAATTCTAACGCTGTGGCAGAGTTAGCTATTGCAATGATGATTTTTATGTCTCGAAACTGCTTTACTCCAGGTACCGGTTGTGAGATTAAAGGTAAGACCTTAGCTATTCACGCCTATGGTAATGTAGGTCGTCTTGTGGGCTGTAAGGGTAAGTCTTTGGGTATGAATGTTATCGCTTATGACCCATTTGTGTGCGACTGCTCGGTCTTTGAGTGTGATGGTGTGGAGAAGGTTGACTCTATAGAGGAGTTGTATCGTCGCGCTGACTTCCTTTCGCTCCATATTCCGGCAACACCACAAACCAAAGGTTCTATAGGTTACGAACTCATTAGCTCTATGCCTAAGGGTGCCACACTTGTAAATACCGCCCGTAAGGAGGTTATTGATGAGGCGGGACTGTGCAAGGCTCTTGCCGAGCGTGATGATATTAAGTATGTGAGTGATGTTGCTCCAGACTGCTGTGCAGATTTGTGTAACTGTGCAGGTAAGCGCTACTTCGCTACCCCTAAGAAGATGGGCGCCGAGACAGCCGAGGCAAATATCAATGCCGGTCTTGCCGCGGCACGGCAGATTGTAGACTATTTCGCCACAGGTAATACAAGATTTCAAGTAAACAAATAGTTATGGTACGCATTAAACCTTTTCAGGGCATTCGCCCTCCAAAGCAGTATGCCGCGGAGGTGGCATCACGCCCTTATGATGTGCTAAATTCTGTTGAGGCTAAGGCTGAGGCTACAGAGCGCTCTCTGTTACATATCATTAAGCCTGAAATAGACTTTGACCCTATTGCAGATGAACACTCTGAGCAGGTCTACCAGAAGGCTGTGGAGAACTTTAAGTTATGGCAGCAGCGTGGCTGGTTGGTGCAGGATAGTAGCGAGTGTTACTATGTTTATGCGCAGACTATGAATGGCAGAACGCAGTATGGTCTTGTTATGTGTTGCCACTTTGAGGACTACCTCAGTGGTGCTATCAAGAAACACGAACTTACTCGTCCTGATAAGGAGGATGACCGTATGATACATATCCGTAATCAAAAGGCTAATATCGAACCGGTCTTTTTTGCATATCCTGATAATGCTGAGATTGATGCTATCGTCGCCCAAACGGTTGCTCAGCCGGCAGAATATGACTTTACCGCTGTCGATGGCTTTGGTCATCAGCTTTGGGTTATCAATAACCCCGATATATGCCGCCGTATAACCGAGATTTTTGCCTCTGTGCCGGCTCTTTATGTTGCTGATGGACACCACCGTACCGCTGCTGCTGCCCGTGTGGGTGCTGAGTGTCGCGATAAAAACCCTAACCATACAGGAGAAGAGGAGTACTGCTACTTCCTTGCTGTAACCTTCCCTGAGTCTCAACTTAAGATTATCGACTATAACCGCGTGGTTAAAGACTTGAATGGTCTTAATGAGGAACAGCTACTCTCGGCTCTTGAGCAGGACTTTGTGGTCGAGAAAATGGGTAGCCAAACTTATACACCTGTCGAGTTGCACAACTTCTCTATGTATTTGGATGGATGCTGGTATAGCTTGACTGCTAAAGAGGGTACATACGACAACAGTGACCCTATTGGTGTATTGGATGTGACGGTTCTGTCTAATCTTGTTCTTGATAAGATTTTGGGTATCAAAGATTTGCGCACATCTAAGCGTATCGACTTTGTTGGAGGTATCCGAGGTCTTGACGCTCTAAAAGCTCGTGTAGATAGTGGAGAGATGAAGGTAGCCTTTGCGCTCTATCCGGTCTCTATGCGCCAGCTTATTGATATTGCTGACACGGGGAATATTATGCCACCAAAGACTACTTGGTTTGAACCTAAGTTGAGGTCAGGAGTTGTGATACACAAATTTTAACAAAAAAAGAGAGTCTTATCTCTCTTTTTTTGTTAGTACTCGTATACCGTACACTTTGATTTGCGGATTTTTGCACAGTTTATAGCTTTTATGCTCACTCGTGGGGCGAGATTGAAGAAGCGGTTACCAATCAAGTCTCTACCCATCGTCTTGCGCGTAAGGGTGTAGGTGCGACCATTAATCTCAACCTCTATAGTTCCGCTGTAGAGAATATCCACTTTTACTGCTCCGCACTCTTTGTTCTCCTGCCAACTGTACTCTCCGCTCTGCGCTAATTTACGACCATTTGACACCCACTTGGAGTATGGTCTACTGTTTGGCATAATGCTAAAGTCTGTAAGTTGATAGGTCACTCCATTGCGCTGCGCTACGACTTCGCTCGGAGATTTGAAGATAGATGCCTGTACGATATACCCCTTATCAGTTAGCGCCTTACAGTACTGCGGGGTGTATAGTCGGCGGTTCATCGTTGATACACCACAGCGACCGCCTATCTGCCGTAGCGCAGAGATATGCTCCTCAGCTGTACCTTTGCTTACGGCATATAGAATGGTGCAGTTAGAGTACTGCCTAACAGCCTTAAGCAGTTTAAGGCTTGAGGTAAAGCATATCCAGTTGTCGCCAAACATCTCCTGCGCCAACTTGTAAGACTCTGGCACCGAGCTGTGCAACATAGGAATAATACCCTGCTTTTTGCACTCAATAAGTATCTGTTCAAGGGTCGGTATTGCCGTGCGAAGCTCTTCTCGCTCACTTTCAAGTACATAATTTCTTCTAATCTCGTCAAAAGTAAGGTCCGCGAGGCGCACTTTGTCCTCAATTCTTGAGTAGTCCACAGCGTTACGCATCGTGCGGTTTATGGTCTTGTCGTGCAACACAACAAGATGCCCATCCTTGGTCTTTTTGACATCGCACTCAATGCCCGCATAACCCATTCGTGCCGCCATAGCTACCGCCGCAACACTATTTTCGGGTATGATAAACTCTCCCTTATTATTCTTACTCCAACAACCCCTGTGGGCAAATACGGTTGGTGTACTCTTTGCCACTGCCACTGAACATACAAGTAGCAGAGCTAACAATAGACTAAACTTTCTCATAGCTAATAACCAAAAGCTTAAATTAAAAAGCCTAATAGTCTCCTATTCTTCAATAATATACACGCGTTCATTTTTACGCTGCATATTATACTTTTCGCGAGCATACTTCTCCAAATACTCCTTGTATTTGAGTTGCTCGATAATAGCACTATCGGCGGCTATCTGTTGCAGATACTCTTGCTTTTGGCGGTTAAGACGCAAAATCTCTATATGTGAGCGTGCAGCCGTAAAGATTGATTTGCCGAGGATAAAGAGGGTAAGAGTGAGAACAACACCAGAGAAGATACGCCAAAATAGTAGTGACGCATCAGCAAATAGTGAGCGTATAAAGCCGCCCTTGCCTCCTTTTCCTTTAGCCATTACGGTATATGCATAAATTTATGACTCTGTATAGATATGCTCCACTGAGGATTGCTCTTGGCATACTCGACAATAGCCTGCATCATCTTTGTTGATTGACTCCACTCAGGTTGTAGATAGAGCAAACATTCTTTAGAAACTTTTGCAGCATTGGCTTCAGCCCACTCAAAATCCTCAGGACTCTCGATAATAACCTTCAGTTCATCAGCGCGAGCAAAAGCCTCCTCTAAAGGTGGTTGTTTACGCTTTGGCGAGAGGCAAACCCAATCGAAGGTGCCACTAAAGGGGTGTGAACCAGAGGTCTCAAGGAAAATCTTCAGTCCACGCTCTTTGAGCTTGGTAGTTAGAGGTTGAAGTGGGTATATCAGTGGCTCTCCACCGGTAATGACGATAGATTGAGCCTTGCACGCCACAGCACGCTCGACAACGATATTGATGTCGGTAGGTGGGTAGAGTTTGGGGTTCCAGGTGTACTTTGCATCACACCATTTGCAGCCCACATCACAACCTCCGAGACGGATGAAATATGCCGGTTTGCCGGTGTGAAAACCCTCGCCCTGAATGGTGTAGAAGTCCTCGACAAGGGGCAATAACGCTCCGTCTTGTAGCACCTCGTTGTTACTCATTGTCGACAACATATATATCTTTCAGGTTGCGACCTATTTGGTTGTAATCAAGACCGTAGCCGACGATGAACTCGTTACCAATCTCCATAGCTACATACTTGATTTGGCGGTCATAGAGGTGCTTTTCAGGCTTATAGAAAAGGGTACATACCTCAATACTGTTAGGAGATAAAGATTGCAAATACTCCACCATATGCTCAATGCTATGACCTGTCTCAACAATATCCTCGACCAAAATAATATCACGACCTGTGATATCAAAGTCGATGCCTAACTTCTGCTTGACCTTACCGGTAGACTCTGTGCCGGTATAGGATGAAACCTGGATAAAAGTGACTTCGTTATCGAAATTAACCTTACGCACAACATCGGCAAGAAATACAAAAGCTCCGCAGAGTACGCCTACAAAAATTGGAGGTTTTGCACACGCAGAGTAGTCTTCATTTAGACGATTGGCTACCTTAGCTACAGCCTGGTCTATCTGCTCAGCTGAAATCATTTCCTTAAAGATGCGGTCGTTAAGTTTTATCTTCTCCATTTGGGTTAAGGTCTGTTCTATAATTAGTACTTAGTTGTTTTTCGACTTGTGTTGTGATATCAAGATAGATAACTATTCGTATCTGCCTGATTTAAGACGATTTACCTCGTCAACGGTAAGGAAACGCCACTGTCCACGCTTAAGGTTCTTCTTGGTAAGACCGGCGTAGTATACGCGGTCAAGCTTGGTTACCTGATAGCCCAAATGTTCGAACATACGACGGACAATACGGTTGCGACCAGAGTGTATCTCCACGCCTACAGACTTCTTATCATCCTTAAGCCACGAAATCTCGTCAAAATATGCCTCGCCATCCTCAAGGGTAACGCCCTCGGCAAGGGTGTCAAAGTCGGCACGGGTAAGAGGCTTATCAAGCGCGACCTCGTAAATCTTTTTCTTCTTAAGCGATGGGTGGGTCAGCGTGCGAGTGATGTCGCCGTCGTTAGTAAAGAGCAGCAGACCCAATGAGTTTTTGTCAAGGCGACCAACAGGGTATATACGCTCCGTGCAGGCTCCTGAAACAAGCTCCATAACGGTCTTTGCTGCGTGGTCATCTTCAATAGTAGTTACATAGCCCTTAGGTTTATTGAGCAGAATGTAGACCTTATGCTCGCCCTGTATCTTCTCGCCATTGAAACGAACCTCGTCCCCAGGTTTAACCTTAGTGCCCATCTCAGTAACAATAACACCATTGATGCTTACCAAACCGGCAGAGATAAGTTCATCAGCCTCACGACGAGAGCAGATGCCCGACTGAGCAACATAACGGTTTAGACGAACCTCGCCTGTCTGCTTGTTAGGGTTAAACTTAGGGTAGCTCTTGCGCTCCTCATTGCGCGGTTTGCCCTTAAAACTACCATCAGTACGCTTGCCAAAAGGTTTGCTGCTGCCACTCTTGCCCTTGAAGCCGCCTTCGGTGCGCTTACCAAAAGGTTTACGCTCAGGGCGCTCGGTGCGAGGCTTGCGCTCGGCAGGGGTATATGTCTCCTTTAGCTGGTTGTCCTCTGTAAAATGAGGGTTATAAGAGGCACGCTTAGTGCGAGTATGGTCGCGCTCAACACGCTCCTTTGGGGCTGTGCGCACACGCTTATCTTTTGCAAAACGCGAAAGGGTTGCTGAATTTTCTGTATTAAACTTTGCCATAATCTATATTTTGGCTGCAAAGGTAGTGAATTTTCTTTATAGCCGCACACAACAAACTCTAAATTTGTCTGCTTGTTATACATTTAAGGCGCAATTTGTGATTGCAGCCGTTATTAGCCTCTACTGCTGAGGGATGTTAACGCTCGGTTGACGCAACAGAATACTCTCTGTGTCGCCATAGCTGCCAACAATAAGCCGAGCTTGACGGTTGGCTATGGCGGTGTTGGCTTCAACGGTAAGTTTTATGCCAGAACGACCGGTCATCAACTCACGCGAAGCGGGGTAGTTGGGTATAACCTCTACCGATATCCAACTTGGACGAGGAACCATATTACCCTGACTATTAAAGTCCCACGCATCCTCAAAGGTGTGTTTTATGGCAACATAATCTACACCGGTGGAGTAGACGGGGATAATAACCTCGCCACCCTGAGCGGGAAGGTCATATGCTTCAATCTCAAACCATACGGTTGCCTTGTCGGAGATGTCGTCCTTGTCGCAGGAGATAGCGCTGAGACTAAGACAAAGCACTAAAGTGAGTAGTAGATGTTTCATATTTAGTTCGTTCTTTTGTATTAGTACAAAGTTATAAAATATGTGCTTATTTTCCAAATTTTATATACTTTTGCGCTATGAATAGAGAGATTTTTAGAATAGCTATACCCAATATTATATCCAGCATCACAGTGCCGCTGATGGGAATATTCTCAACAGCCATTGCCGGACATATCGGCGATAGTGCTACCACAATAGGCGCGCTGGCGATAGGGGTGTCAATCTTTAACTTTATATATTGGAACTGTTCCTTTATCCGTATGGGTACCAGCGGTATTACAGCACAAGCTTTTGGTGCTGGAGATTTTGTGACGACTACTGCTATGCTTGTGCGTGCTGTGGCAGTGTCGGCTATGTTGGGCGTGGCAATGCTGTTGTTACAATATCCTCTTGGCGAACTGTCTCTGTGGATGATGAATGGTTCACAGTTGGTATCTGAGTATTTCTATGCCCGTATATGGGCTGTACCGGCTGGTATTATGCTCTTTGGTCTTAACGGGTGGTTTACAGGTATGCAAAACGCCGTTATACCGATGTGTACCTCTATATTCATCAATGTGCTACATGTAGCCCTTAGCTTTATCTTTGTCTTTGAACTCGATATGGGTATTGTCGGCATAGCCTACGGCTCAGTAGTGGCGCAGTGGAGCGGTATGTTGCTTTCGGTAGCATTGTTGTTGGGTATGTATCGTACAAAACTTCGTAGGGTAGAGTTGTCGAAGGTTTTTAACAGAGTTGCTATGGCTGAGTTTTTTAAGGTCAATGGAGATATTATTATCCGCACCTTCTGTATTGTAGCAGTCTATACCTTCTTTACCGCCGCCTCAGCTCGTATGGAGAGTGATATAGTGCTTGCCGTAAATACTATGCTGTTGCAACTGTTTACCCTCTTCTCATATATGAATGATGGTTTCGCATATGCCGCAGAAGCTCTTACAGGTCGATTTATCGGAGCTAAAGATATCGTCTCGTTGCGTAAATGTATATCTCGATGTGTAGTCTGGGCGCTTGGCACTGCCGTTATTTGTATCGTGGTTTATGTAGGTTGGTGGCAAGATGTCATAGCTATGTTTGTGGGAGATAAGAGCCAACTTCCTCAAATTATTGCTACCGCAAAGCAATATATTGGCTGGGTTATCGCTATACCGCTTGCTGCTGCACTGCCATTTCTTATGGATGGTATTATGGTTGGAGCAACGCTTACACGCATCTTACGCAACTCTATGCTCCTCTCTACCATTGCTTATTTTATCCTCTACTATAGTCTGCATCCGTTTATTGGGAATGATGCCTTGTGGCTCGCCTTTACAGCTTATATGGCACTAAGAGGTGTGGCTCAATATTTTATGTCATCAAGATTGGAGATGGTATACCAAAAGGGAAGGTAAGTAAGCTGTTGGTGGCATATTTATGCCACCTATAGCCACATTAGTGTCTATAGACTCGCCTTCACTGCTACGGCTCAGCAATTCAAACAAGTTTGATTGCATTTGCCTTAATCGCAGCGTTGGCTCGCCTTTACAGCTTATATGGCACTAAGAGGTGTGGCTCAATATTTTATGTCATCAAGATTGGAGATGGTATACCAAAAGGGAAGGTAAGTAAGCTGTTGGTGGCATATTTATGCCACCTATAG
>JAZNTY010000144.1:0-10123 GCA_045592005.1 Alistipes sp.
TGATAGATGCACCGACCGCAGCACTCTATATCCAGATGGGTGCATGCTTTGTCGTAGGACCTCTTTTTAATCCGGAAGTGGCAAAGGTTTGCAACCGCAGACTTATCCCGTATACTCCGGGGTGTGGAAGCATTACCGAGGTCGGTAGGGCGCAGGAGGCTGGTTGTGACCTCTGCAAAGTCTTTCCGGGCGATGTCTTGGGACCAAAGTTCATCAAGGGTTTGATGGCTCCGATGCCGTGGAGCAAAATTATGGTTACAGGTGGAGTGGAGCCAACAGTTGAAAGCCTATCTAAATGGTTCAAAGCGGGAGCTTTTGCCGTAGGAATGGGCAGTTGTCTATTTCCAAAAGAGGTGGTGGCAGCAAATGATTGGGCTACAATTTCACATCTATGCGCAGAGTCAATAGCAATTGCTACGAGCATGAAATAACAGAGAAACTAAACTGACCTAAGCATGAAAGAAAAAATGACAAACTATCGTTGGGCGATATGCGCAATGCTCTTTTTTGCGACAACAATCAACTACATGGACCGTCAGGTCTTATCGCTCACATGGCGAGATTTTATCGCCCCTGAATTTCATTGGACCAACACCCATTACGGGCTAATCGCTTCGCTATTTTCGGGCTTTTATGCTGTAAGTATGCTATTTGCTGGAAGATTGGTTGATTGGCTCGACACACGAAAGGGCTACCTTTGGTCTATCGGAATATGGTCGGTAGGCGCCTGCATGCACGCTCTGTGTGGCGTAGCAACCGAGCATTGGGTAGGCGTTGATAGCGCCGCAGCATTAAAGGCTGTTCAAGATGCAAAAATTGTTGGTACAATCATCACTGTAAGTGTAACATTCTTCGTCTTTGCACGACTTATTTTGGCTGTTGGAGAGGCAGGAAACTTTCCAGCCGCAATTAAAGCAACAGCAGAGTATTTCCCCAAAAAAGACCGTGCCCTTGCAACAAGTCTATTCAATGCCGGAGCACAGATTGGAGCTTTGGTAGCACCTCTTACAATTCCGGTATTGGCAATTAACTTTGGTTGGGAGGCTGCATTTATCATCATCGGTGGATTGGGATTTATCTGGATGGGTGTATGGATTTTTGTCTACAAGCATCCAAACAGAAATCCGAGAGTCAATGCAGCAGAGTTGGCATACATAACTCAAGATACAGATGAAGAGCCGGAAGTAGAGTCTGCTGACGACAAAATAAAATTGACCTTTGCACAGTGTATGCGTCAGCGTCAAACATGGTCATTCATATTCGGAAAATTTATGACCGATGGTGTATGGTGGTTTTTCCTCTTCTGGATACCGGCATATCTAAGTGAAGTATACAATATTCCGACCTCTGACCCTCGTTCGCAATGGGCTATTTTTGTACTATACATTATAAGTATGTTGTCAATTATCGGCGGTTGGTTGCCTAAATACTTTGTTGATAAGCTCGGCATGGAGCCATACGCTGGTCGTATGCGCGCGATGTTGATATTTGCATTCTTCCCGCTCTTGGTACTTGCAGCACAACCCCTCGGAGGTTATTCGTATTGGATCCCGGTTATTATTATCGGTATCGCAGCTGCCGCTCACCAATCATGGAGCGCGAATATCTTCACAACAGTAAGCGACATGTTTCCGAAGAGTTCAGTGGGAACGATTGTCGGTATCGGTGGTATGGCAGGAGGATTAAGTTCAATGCTTATCAACTATGGTTCAGGCGTGCTCTTTGACTATGCCGAGCAGTCACAGATGAAATTCCTCGGCTTTGAGGGTGTAGAGTCGGGTTATATGATTCTCTTCTCGATTTGTGCTGTGGCATATCTGGTCGGTTGGATTATCATGAAGGCTTTGGTGCCAAGATATAAGTTTGTTGAAATTAAATAGTTACACAATATGTTTGATATTAAAGACAAGGTTATCGTAATCACGGGTGGTTACGGTGTTTTGGGCGCTTCAATGGCTCGATGCTTATCGGGACTTGGTGCTCATGTAGTTATTGTGGGTCGTAAGACAGAAAAGGGAGAAGCCCTGGTTATAGAGTTGTCGGCGTTGGGCGCCGAGGCACTGTTCTGCAAGGCTGATGTCCTCGACAGAAAGGCTTTAACTGCAGCTCGTGAAGCAATTGTTGCAAAGTGGGGACATATAGATGTTCTGATAAATGCTGCAGGTGGTAACATGCCTGGTGCTACGATTATGCCCGACAAAAGTTTTCTCGATATCGACTTTTCGGCTTTCGGCGATGTGGTAAATCTGAACCTTATGGGCACAGTTATTCCGACTGTTGTATTTGGCGAGCAGATGGCAAAGCAGAAGTATGGCTCAATAATAAATATCTCGTCAATGACAGCACAAAGTGTCGTAACTCGTGTTGTAGGTTACTCCGCATCAAAGGCTGCAATCGACAACTTCACCCGTTGGATGGCTGTCGAGATGGCGAAGAAGGTAGGCGAAGGAGTGCGCGTAAATGCTATTGCTCCCGGTTTCTTTATCACAGAGCAAAATCGCACCCTTATGACCAACCCAGACGGTTCACTCAGCGATAGAGCAAAAGATGTGGTGCGCGCTACTCCATTCGGTCGTTTGGGCGAGGCGAATGAACTACATGGAGCTGTTGTCTTCTATGCCAGCGATGCCTCGAAATTCGTTACAGGCACCATTCTTCCGATAGATGGAGGTTTCAGTATTTTTAGCGGAGTATAGTTATGGGCAAAGTGTATAGATGTGAACAGTGCTGGCGCTGGTATGGTCCAAATGACCCCGTATCGCTATCGGATATATGTCAGGCAGGCGCCACAGGTGTTGTAAATGCTCTGCACCATATTCCCAATGGCGAGGTGTGGAGCGTCGAGGAAATTATGCGTCGCAAGCAGATAATCGAGGATGCCGGTCTTGTATGGTCGGTAGTCGAGAGCGTCCCCGTACATGAACATATTAAGACTCGCACGGGCGATTTCGAGCGATATATCGAAAATTACAAACAGAGTATCCGCAACTTGGCCGAGTGTGGCATTAAGGTTATAACTTACAACTTTATGCCCGTACTCGACTGGACCCGCACCGACTTAGAGTATGTTATGCCCGATGGTAGTCAGGCTTTGCGTTTTGAGCGTGCGGCATTTATCGCCTTCGACCTCTTTTTGCTGCATCGCCCCGGCGCTGAGATGGAGTACTCTGCCGAGGAAAAAGCAAAGGCTCGTTCACGATTTGAGCAGATGAGCAATGTGGAGCGCAACCGTCTTGTACGCAATATGATTGCCGGTCTGCCAGGTTCAGAAGAGAGTTTTACGCTCGAACAGTTTCAAGCGGAGCTCGATAGATACGAGGGTATTACCCCTGAGGTGTTGCGCCAGAACCTAATTCTCTTCTTGCAGGAAATTTGCCCTGTGGCAGACGAAGTGGGCGCTGTGATGGTTATCCACCCTGACGACCCTCCGATGTCGATACTTGGCTTGCCTCGCATAATGACTTGCGCCGATGATTTCCAAAGGTTGATTGATGCTGTACCTAACAAGAGTAATGGTCTCTGCCTTTGCACAGGCTCACTTGGTGTAAGCAACGAGAACGATTGTGCCGATATGATGCAACGCTTTGGCGACCGTATAGGTTTTGTTCACCTCCGTAGTACCAAGCGTGATGCAGAGGGCAACTTTCACGAGGCAAACCACCTCGAAGGCGATGTGGATATGTTTGGTGTAATGAAGACTATGTTGGAGTTGCAGCAACGCCGTAAAACCTCAATTCCTATGCGTCCTGACCATGGACACCGTATGGTAGATGACTTGAATAAAAAGACCAACCCTGGTTATAGCTGTATAGGACGCCTGCGAGGTCTGGCAGAACTACGAGGACTCGAAATGGGTATTGCAAAATCATTGTTTGAAGAGTAAAAAACGATAGATAATACTATGAACATTTTTAATGACGAAAACTTCTTGTTACAGACCGAGACTGCACAAAGACTTTATCACGACCATGCAGCGAAGATGCCGATTATAGACTATCATTGTCATCTCAATCCGGAGTATGTAGCAAACGACCATATTTTTGAAAATCTCTCGAAAATTTGGCTTGAAGGCGACCACTACAAGTGGCGCGCAATGCGTACCAATGGTGTTGATGAGCGCTTTTGCACCGGTAAGGATACCACCGATTGGGAGAAGTTTGAGAAGTGGGCAGAGACCGTTCCTTACACAATGCGTAATCCACTCTACCATTGGACTCACCTCGAATTGAAAACCGCTTTTGGCGTAGATAAATTGTTAAATCCTTCGACTGCACGCGAGATTTACGACCATTGCTCTGCAATGTTGCAAACTCCTGAGCGTTCGGCTCGCGGTTTGATGCTGCACTACAATGTTGAAACGGTATGCACAACTGATGACCCCGTAGATTTGTTGGAGCACCACATCAAGTGCGCAAAGGATAACTTTGGCGTAAAGGTGTTACCTACTTGGCGCCCTGACAAGGCTATGGCGGTGGAAAATCCGGTTCACTTCAAGGCTTATATCGACCGCTTGTCAGAGGTTAGTGGAGTAGAAATTCGCAGTTTTGATGATGTCCTTGCCGCATTGCAAGTACGCCACGACTTCTTTGAAAGCATAGGCTGCCGACTCTCCGACCACGGAATTGAAGAGTTCTATGCCGAAGATTATACCCATAGCGAGGTGGAGGCTCTCTTCCAGAAAGTTTATGGTGGGGCTGTCCTCACTACCGAGGAGATTAAGAAGTACAAGACCGCAATGTTGGTGGAGTTCGCAATCATGGACCACAAAAGCGGTTGGACACAACAGTTCCACTACGGAGCAATTCGTGACAACAACAGCAGGATGTTTGCGCAGCTCGGACCTGACACAGGTTTTGACTCGATTGGCGACTTTACCGTAGCAAAGAGTATGTCGAAATTCTTTAACATGCTCGACAGAGAGGACAAACTAACCAAAACGATTATCTATAACCTTAACCCTCGTGATAACGAGTTGATTGCCACAATGCTCGGCAACTTCCAAGATGGTCGCTACGGAGCAGGAAAAATTCAGTTCGGCTCTGGTTGGTGGTTCCTCGACCAGAAAGACGGCATGGAGAAGCAGATGAATACCCTCTCGGTACTCGGTTTGTTGAGCCGTTTTGTAGGTATGCTTACCGATTCTCGCTCATTTCTCTCCTATCCTCGTCACGAATACTTCCGCAGAACACTTTGCAACCTCATCGGCAACGATGTAGAGAATGGTTTGTTGCCTGCAAGCGAGATAGGGTTCCTCGGAAAGATGGTTGAGGATATCAGCTACAACAACGCAAAAAATTACTTTAAGTTCTAAAAAATTTGTATTTTTGTCGAAGTTAATGGTAAATGATGTATTTTTAGAATGGTACAAGTAGAAGTTCTTAAAGAGGTTATAAAGCGTCTGGATACGCTGAGGAGGTGTCTTTGACATCGACAGGATGCGTATAGATTTACAGAACGAGGAGGAAAAGACGCTTGAGCCCGACTTTTGGGAAAACCCTGAGGCGGCGCAGAAACAATTGCAGAGAGTTGCAGGCATTAAGAGTTGGTTGGTCGATTTTGATACTTTGGCGACCAAAGTTGAGGAGTTAGAAATGATGCCCGACTTTATTGCAGAAGGTATTGCTTCGGAAGAGGAGTTTGATGCGCTATATATGGCGACTATTGAGGCTATTGAAGCGTTAGAACTTCGCAATATGTTGCGTGGCGAGGAGGACAAGATGGGCGCCATAGTTGATATTAACGCAGGAGCCGGCGGCACGGAAGCTCTTGATTGGGCTGATATGTTGCTCCGCATGTATACTCGCTGGTGTGAGGCGCACAACTATAAGGTTAAGATGCTCGATTATCAAGCCGGCGATGAGGTGGGCGTTAAGTCCTGCACCTTTGAAGTTGAAGGAGAGTTTGCCTATGGCTATCTAAAGAGTGAAAATGGAGTACACCGAATGGTTCGTTTATCCCCTTTTAATGCCAATAACAAGCGTCAAACGACCTTTGCATCAGTAGCTATAACACCGGCTGTAGACCAAAGTATAGAGGTGGTGGTAAACCCTGCCAATGTGGTATGGGAGACCTTTCGTTCAAGTGGTGCCGGCGGACAGAATGTCAACAAAGTAGAGACCGCTGCCCGTCTGCGATATCACTTTACGGACGAAGATACAGGCGAGGAGATATCATACATAATTGAGAACCAAGAGACACGCTCGCAGCTAATGAACAAGGAGAATGCTATGCGTATACTTCGTTCAAAGCTCTATCAGCATCAGCTTGATAAGCGTATGGCTAAGAGTCAGGCTATAGAGGCAGCAAAAAAGCGCATTGAGTGGGGCTCGCAAATTCGCTCTTATGTCTTTGATGACCGTAGGGTCAAGGACCACCGCACAAATTATCAAACATCTAATGTCGATGCTGTTATGGATGGAGATTTGGATGCCTTTATAAAAGCATATTTAATGGAGTTTGGCAATATATGCTAAGGATAATCATTATACTAACCCTCTTGTTCATTTCGTGTAGCGATGCTGATGCTGAGATTATAGTAGGTGCCGCTCAAACCGAGTGCTACATACCGCAGCTCAAGGATAAGCGTGTGGCTGTACTTGCTAACCACACTGCAACGGTTGGAGGAGAGCATATTGTGGACCTGTTTGTCAACAGAGGCATCAACATCGTCGGCATAGTTTCCCCTGAGCATGGTTTTCGTGGCACTGCCGATGCGGGCGAAAAGGTCAACTCATCAGTAGATAGTGCCACAGGTATACCTATATGGTCACTATACTCATCAAAGGGCAGAAACCTTACCGATGAACAACTTGCCGCCTTTGATATTATGGTTATCGATATGCAGGATGTAGGGCTAAGGTTCTACACCTACTACATAACGATGCTTGATGTTATAAACCGCTGCGCAGACTACTCCCGCAAGGTTATCATTCTCGACCGTCCCAATCCTAACGGTATGTATGTTGATGGTCCTCTGCTTGATATGCGTTACAAATCAGGTGTTGGAGCACTACCTATACCTGTAGTGCATGGTTTGACTATGGGCGAGATTGCGGTTATGGCTATAGGCGAAGGGTGGGCTAAAAAAGCTAATGTAGAGGTTATAACTTGCAAGGGCTACACCCACCAAAGCCGTTACCAGCTCCCTATAGCGCCATCGCCAAACCTCAAAAGCCAGCACGCAATATATCTATACCCATCAACCTGTCTCTTTGAGGGCACCGTTTGCTCCTTAGGTAGGGGTACAGAGGCTCCTTTTGAGATGTATGGTCATCCTCAAATGCTTGGTTACGGCTATAGTTTTACTCCTCGTTCAGTACCTGGAGCGAAGAACCCTCCTCTCAAGGACCAGCTATGCTATGGTGTCGATTTACGCGGCAAGGATGATGAACAGATTATCTCCGAAGGTTTTAACCTCGAATACATCATCGATGCCTATAACGCCACAAATATGGGAGAAAAGTTTTTTACCCCATTTTTTGAGAAATTGGTCGGTGTAGAGTATATCCGTCCAATGATTATCGCCGGAAAGAGTGCTTCACAAATTCGCTCCCTTTGGCAAAACGATGTTGAGCAGTTTAGAGTGCTGCGTCGCAAATACCTTCTCTATCAAGAGTAACAAACACCCACAACTATGAAAACAAAGCTATCCCTTGTCTACATTTTATCATTCCTGCTACTTGTAACGAGTTGTCAGCAGTCGAGCCAATATAAAATGGTAGATGGCACCATAATCTGCCACACGCCTAAACGCGCAGCCGGTCAAAAAGATATGGTCGGATATGCCGCTGAGCCCATAGATACAGTTCGTGTTGGTTTTATAGGTTTGGGTATGCGAGGACCTGGTGCCGTAAGGCGCTGGGCGCAAATTGAGGGCACTAAGATTGTTGCGCTCTGTGATTTAGAACCTCAAGGCATTGAGAAGAGTCAAAAGTATCTTGAAGCAGCAGGTAGAGAGCGTGCCGCAGAGTATATCGGCACTGAGGATGCGTGGGAACTACTCTGTCAGCGCAACGATATAGACTTGGTCTACATTATGACCGACTGGAAGAAGCACACTCAGATGGCTCTATATGCTATGGAGTGTGGTAAGCATGTAGCCATAGAGGTTCCGGCAGCAATGACTATGAGCGAGATTTGGGACCTTATAGAGACCTCCGAGCGCACTCGTAAGCACTGCATCCAACTCGAAAATTGCATCTACGACTACTTCGAGATGACAACCCTCAATATGGCTCAGCAAGGACTTTTTGGAGAGGTTCTACACACCGAAGGGGCGTATATTCACTGTTTGGAGGAGTATTGGCACCGCTACCACAACAATTGGCGCTTAGACTACAACCGCACCCATCGTGGAGATGTCTACCCTACACACGGCATAGGTCCTATATGCCAGGTACTCAATATTCATCGTGGTGACAGACTCAAGACCCTGGTCTCTATGGACACCAAAGCCGTCTCAGGCGCAAAGTATTGGCAACGACTCACAGGCGAGGTTTGTGACTCCTTTGCCAATGGAGACCAAACAACAACCCTTATCCGCACAGAGTTGGGTAAAGTTATTCAGCTACACCACAATGTAATGACTCCGCGACCATACTCCCGCGACTACTCACTCACAGGCACCAAAGGCTATGCAACCAAGTATCCTAAACAAGGGTTTCTCTTCCATAGTGATGCTACATTGGGCAATATAGATATCGAAAACCTAAACTCTCACAAGTTTGTTCCAGACGACCTGCGCGAACAACTTATGGAGCGATATAAACACCCTATAACAGCCCATACTGAGCAGATGGCTAAAAAGGTGGGAGGTCACGGGGGTATGGACTATATTATGGATTACCGATTAGTCTACTGTCTGCGTAATGGTCTGCCTTTAGATATGGATGTCTATGACCTTGCAGAGTGGTGTTGTCCTATAGAACTGAGTGCCGTATCTATCGAGCACAACTCAGCACCTGTAGCCATTCCAGACTTCACTCGTGGCGGTTGGCAAAAATTAGACGGATATAAACACCATTTTTAGTTGCGGCTCACTTGCAACATTACCCAACAAATCTCTCAAAAAATTTCCAGAGGACTACGCCGCCGGAGACCGATACATTGAGAGAGTGTTTAGTACCCATCTGTGGTATCTCTATAGCACTATCGCAGATATCCACAACATTTTGGTCAACACCCATAACCTCATTACCAAAGACAAGGGCGTACTTTTGAGTCATATCCACCTCTAACTTATCAAGCATCACAGCACCCTCAACCTGCTCTATGGCAACGATTTTGTAGCCCTGCTGCTTAAGTGTCGCCACTGCATCTGCTGTTAATGGGCAATGTTCCCACACTACAGAGAACTCCGCACCCAAAGAGCTCTTATGTATCTCTCTTGATGGTGGTGTGGCTGTAATACCACAAAGGACTATACGCTCAACAGCAAAGGCGTCCGAAGTGCGAAAAAAAGCACCTACATTTTGTGCCGAGCGTACATTATCCAAAACAACGACAACCGGCATCTTCTCCATAGTCGCAAACTCCTCTACAGAGGGGCGACCTAACTCTTGGTTTGTAATTTTTCTCATATTTGATGCAAAAATAAAAAAATTTATCTATTTTTGACAGATATTTGGGACATTAGTACTTTTTACTATCAAAATGGGTAGAAAATTAGCCATATTTTTGTTCTGCATTGCATCTTTTGCGACAGCGCAGTCTCAACAACTCTTTTTCAATGGAGAGTTGTCGACCCACTTTGATAATACCGAGCATACGGGCAGCGATGTCGGTATGTCGCGCACCATCTTTGCTGTGCGTGTTACACCGACTTTGGGTTATCGGTTTGATGACCACCACACAGTAGTGTTAGGTACTCAACTATTAAAGGACTTTGGCTCTAAGCGATTTGTTGATTATACAAAGTTGGTTGCCTATTACCAATTTGATAATAGTCGTTTTGGTGCCACTGCCGGCATTTTTGGACGCGACAAGCTTATTGGCAACTACTCACGCGCCTTCTATAGCGATGGCTTTTTGATATACAATTCGCTTATTCAGGGTCTTGCCCTGCATTATAAGGATAACAAGGGCTTTGTAGAGTGTGCTGTTGATTGGGATGGGCTCTACTCCG
>JAZNTY010000145.1:0-6775 GCA_045592005.1 Alistipes sp.
ATCGCGCTGATTTTGTGTTAATGGATGGGGCTTAGGTGTCACTTTTACAGAATCTGTATTCTGAGCATAAACACCATTACTAATCACAATACATAGTAACAATAAGCAAATCTTCTTCATAGTAGTAATACACATATTTAATTATTATTGTGCTTAATCCTTCTTAAACTATGCAATGGATTTTTGTCATATTCCTCTTTGAGTTTAAATAGATCAGTACCTTCTTCAATAATAGCTTTTCTGTAATTGGTATAGAATCGCAATAACTTTTCGGCTATTGCATCATCTATATCACATCGAGCATCGAAGTTGCTACGGTGAATGAAATCAATTAGCAAATCCCACTTATCAGCTGACAATTTCTGTTTACACTCATTAAAGGTACTCCACCAAGCATCTGTTGAAGCATTGCATATGGTATCATTTCCCAGAATTCTAATAGCAGCGTCTCGACCTACATCTTGCCCTAACCACTCAAAAAAGTATCGATAAATAATCATCGTTTCTGGCATTTCAAGGAGCTTATGATATTCGTCAATATTTTCTCCAAATGCCTTCATAAAGAATGAAGTTCCCTTCCCAATCTTACCTTTGGTACTATTTAAAACAGCTTGTATCGCGCGGATATATTTTCTATTCCAATGCTTTCCGATATAATCTCTGTTATGAGAAAAGTCTTCGCTCATATCATCTGTTTTGCGGATAGGATGATACTTCATAGGGAACGAGTATATGCTAACACCTAACTCATCACATAGCTTAACATTTATCAAAAGACGATGGTACAAATCATCTGGGTGGTCGTCATAGTTGTACAACAGGTAGTTTGAGAAATCTCTCAAACCGACCTTACTACTCATTTCGATAGCCCTTGTATATTGCCGTTCCGTCTTTATATTGTCAAACGCAATACGCAAAGGTCGGATTGCAATACGGCTTAACTGCTTGACATTATCCTCAGTAAACAATCGTGCATCTACACCTTGGTTAAAGTCAACATAACGCTGCCGAGGGGTTGGGCGAAAATGTCTCTTGTATATATCTGCAATTTCGTCATATGCAGAGATAAGATTTGCTTTGGTTGTTGTTGACAACTTATTAATCTTGTACTTGTCAAATATAACCTTATACACCAAGTATGACTCTTCTCCCTTTGGTAGTTTATTGTAGAAATCCATAATAAGACCTTGAGCCTTTCTAATATTTGCACGCTCATTCAAAGCGGGATCAAGGCGTAGGTGTTCTATGGATAATTTCAGCAAGTCTGGCTGGGTAAATTTATCTCCCCTACCAAATCCGCATTCTACTATCTCATCGATAATCTGTTCAAAATTTTCAGATGCCAATATATTGTTGTCCATCAGCAACAGATCCTTCTGATCTCCATAATGTTCCCTCGTATACATTACTCGTTCCTTGAGAGGAATGTACGACTTATATACTGGCTCAAGTTTTGGAACGGCACAGAATGGGCATTTTCTAATGCATCCTCTGGTAGTGTATCCATAATATGCATTATTCATCGGATACTTATACTCAATTTCGTCAAGTATAGAATAATCCAAAGGCAACTCATCTATAATTAGATTATTCCCCTTGTCAAGTTGTCCTGGTTTATTTAAAACACCCTCGAATGGTCGTATTCCAGTTGCTACATATACCTCCTCAGCCTGGATAGTAGCAAGAACGCCTCCGACCATAAGATTTTTCTGGTTTTTAACAAGTCTCTTGGCAAAGTTGATTGTGTCTATTGTTATATCCCAATAGAAAGTAAACAGAGTCGTAACGAATATGCGATCCCATTCTGGCTCTAACTCCCAATAGCCCTTCCAATAAAAATCTTTATACTCTACAACTTTCGCTGTGAGTAAAATTTCCATACCCGTCCCATCAATCGGCAATTGATTTAGATACTCCTTTCTCTTCGTTCTAATGAAGTCAACCAAGGCATCCTTGTAGAGTATCCAATTAATATCGTTGCATATTTCCGAGCACTCTCTAATACATCGATCGGCAATTCTATCAACGACAAATTGTTTTAGATCGCCTTTATAAAACACGACCTCATGACCTAACATTTTATGATAGGTCGATATTTTCATCAGTCCAATAGGTGGATATTTATTGGAATAATTAGGCTCTAATAATAGTATTTTTAGTCTTTTTTGTTTCCTTGCCATTTTTACTTTGACAACTGCTTTATAGTTTTACGCGTCAATTCTCCGACCAATTTCTGGTATTGCGAAGGGCAGTTTTCAGCGAAAACTTTTAATACTTTTTTAATCAAGGCAACCTCTGCCTTACTATATTTATCTGCAAGTGGCGCATATGTATCAGCGACCTCTGGCTGTGTCGGAACAACAGCTTGCGGCACATCTGGGTTCCTTTCCGCTTTCTTTTCTACGGAATCCGCTGGACTTTGAGGCGTTTGATTCTCTGCTTCTGAAATTTTAGTTTTATAAGAACTAATAACCTTTTGAGCAGCGCGAGGCTGTGCATTCTTAGATCCTACAATAGCTTCAACCTTGCGTTTTGCTTCTTTTAATTGATCTTCTGCCCCATTAATATCCACATCTTCAGGAGAGTTCACTCGTTCTATTGCTTCTACAACTCTCTCGGTTGCCTTTTTCATTGTATTAGCCAAATGGTACAATTTAACGAGCTGATCGAAGAAACCACGCAATTGAACTTTAAGTGCTTCCGATTGAGGAGTAGGGGCTAATCCGTCTCGCGCACTATTAAGTTTAATTTTCTGATTTTCTATATGGATTTCACCATAAAAGTATTTATTACCTCTACTTTCATTTTTGGGGAATAGAGGGGTGAGCATATCTGCATCTCCTACTTGGATGTTATGCTTTCTCAAACGGAAACGGCTATTGCGATCTGAGACAGGAATAGCTTTTGTGAAATCAGTTATCGCATACCAACCCCATGCAAGCAAACCATGCCTCTCGTCAGATAACTTAAAGTATTCTAACTCGTTAATTCTATCGCCAGTACCCTCAATCTTTAATCCATATCTTTTCTGCAAAGTCTTGTGGTTGACAGATATCTGGAAATGTCCAACCTTATCTTGCAATGGAATGTACTCATCTGGAATACTCGTATCAATCAGGTGATTATAAAAAGCCGCACTATAATCAACAGGTGCAACTTCCTGCAAATACTCAATTATTGCGTTTTCATCCAAAAGATCAGGGTAGTCAGAATCTACTCCAGACATCGTAACTTTAAAGTAATGTTCGTCCGAATCTTCTTCAAATATATCTTTTGATGTAGCAACATCAATAACCTCTGCTGCTTCACATTTGTTACTGTCGTCTGCAAGTATATCTTTAATTCGATCAATATCAAAGACTATTTCAGACCCAAACGGTTCTCCCTTGAAAGATGTTTTAAATGAAAGTTTTTTACAGAAATAACCTCCAACTAAACGACCAATGCCAAATTGACCAGCAGAAGTTTCTCCATCTTTGTCTGAATCGGCAATGTCTAATAAAACAGCCTCAACTTTGTCAATAGATATACCTATTCCATTGTCTGTAATGGTAATTTCCCTACCAACATCATTAATATAAATAGAAATACCACCTTGCGTGATATCCTCAAGAATACCAGATTTTACAGCATCATTTATTGCATCTCGTGCATTCTGGATATACTCTCGATATATGAGTTTACAATCCCCATACATCTGAAACATCAGCATATTAATTAAGCCCTTGCCGATTCTTGCCTTGTGGGTTTTAACTTCAGCCATACCTATTTATCCGTTAGGGAATTGTTTATATGTTGGTCTTGGGAACTTGATGTTTACTAAAGATCGTAACGCTGGGTTGGAAATAATATACTCGCCAGGGGACAATCGTGTCATCATATTCTGATAAACCTTTGGTACAAATTTGTAATCTGCTTTTGACACTTCAATGGCATTTGTTCTACCATATGCTTGTGTCGCGCAGTTACCCTTTACTCTGTCATGTATTGCACTTCTAAACTGCTCTACAGAAAACAATATAATTCCTAATGATCGACCTCGTTCAGTGATCTCCAACAACTGACGGAGGATAGGAGAATTCTTCGGAATATCATTTGAAGCATACTTATTGAGCTCATCCACGAATATGATAATCTTGTCAGGTACATTGTCCCTTTCAGCACCCAACTTCATATCGTAAATTGCGCGAGTAACGCTACCGAATACAAAACTTTGAGAGTTCTCATCGAGTTTAGCAATATCAATAACCATAACTTGATTTGCCGTCAGATTATTATGAATCTCTTTTGTCAAATCAACCTCACCTTGACCCTCATGAAGTGTTTTGTGGAATATATTATTTTGAATTGCCTTGCTAATGCATCGCTTAAACTTTCTCCAACTGGTAACTTGAATTTCATTCTTTTGACCGCCATTAGCGGCAGTTCTCGTATATTCATCGAGTCTCTCCCTAAATGTAGTCCAACTGTTGACGCTTCGGAAACTTCCTTCTCCGTTGATGACAAAGTTAACACAACTCTCCAGAGTTCCACTGCTATCATCCTCATTTGCCAACAACAAATCTAACTGATCCTTCGCATCCTCAAATGTAAACTTATATGTTTTAGCAATGTGATTTGCCTTTTGGCGTTCCACATCTGCAGGCAGAGCATAACTCTGTACATGATTTGTCATCTCATCATTGCTGTATGGATAATAATATCTTACATTCTTAAACGGCTCTGTGGGAAGATCAAGACTCGCATATATATCCTTATCTGCTGCTGGTAATTTTTCGTTAGGCTCATCAATAGCCATCAAGTCTCTTCCCTTCACATTGAAGAAGACGAACGCAACCGTCTCATTCTTCTCTGTTCTAAATTTATGCTGCAAAGCATTCATAAGGAACATCGAATAAGATGTTTTTGCTGCTAAACCAGAGATACCAGATATGTTAAGGTGAGCACCATCTGGTCCAATTAAGAAGTGTGAGTTAAGTTCTACCTTCACACGCTGAGTTGCCTCGCCTTGATACATTTCAAGATAGCCACAAACCAAAGGATTGGCAACATCATGTAAACCAAGGGCAGTCTTTATATCCTCCGCGTCACATAATGAGACAGGACGACCATCCAACACTGGGGTGTAAATATCTTTTGTATTGCAAACCACCTTTGCTTTCACATAATTCATCCCCAAGCGATTCATGCAACCAATGTTGTCTGCTGTATCGCCAAAGTTGCTTGATATGAAATTAGTGAAGTGGCTTGAAGCATCGGTTACATGCGTAATTTCCTCTATTACACCATAAGTAATCGATTTTTCAGCATTTGGTGCGAGGTGTTCAACCTTTACAACATCAAATGGGCTGAGTATTCGTCCTTTATCCGTCCAAAAATAAAAGTTATCAATTGTAGACGGCATCTTCTCTGTCGCGGAGACCTTACCTATAACTTGCAGCATATCAGAAAAGGTTTAATATAATACTTCCATCATAATATCTTGACTTACAGAAAGACTCTGTAAGGTAGATTGGGTAGAGATGATTTGCCCATCGAGAGTCAGATCCATAACACACAGGATGCGCTTCTCGGATTAGATTTGCGCTAATCATATCTATTATATCTGTGTCAATTTTTGTATTCTCGTCACTGAGTACCATTTCGCACTTTATAACATCCGAGAAACAAGTTTCTCTAAATTTATTCTCTCTTAGTCTCACATACCAAACAGCATAATACGATTTGCCATGTGAGTGATCCGATTCATATCTATATACTTTCGTGCGCTCGTATGGCAAAAGGTTTGCAATTGTTCTCGACAACCTATTCCCTTCATAGTCTGCGAGAAGCTCTGGGTCAAACAACTTTGAAACGCCAACAACATGCTGGTAATTATGGCGTAAGTTATCCCACTGAACAATGTCCAGATTTGAAAAGCTCGGATTATACTCAAGAGAGCCATCCTTAATCAACCATGAATTGTAATTTAGTTTACCTGCCTTACAAAGTCGTTCAACCATTAACTGTTCCTCATCAGTCATTTCGTTCTGAATAGATGCAACAGCTCGATTCTTATAATTATCCCTATCCTGCTCTTCCCTATTCACATCTGTGCGATACAAGAGTAGTTTGTTGATTGAAATGCCCAATTCTTGCACGCGTGGAATAGCCGAAATTACTTCTCCATTAACACGATCACAAAACGATCTACAGAAGTTTTCGCCTCCATCATCATCGTCATAATCATCTGGCATTGCCACGACAATCTTACTCATAAAATCGTGACATTTGAATGTATCCCTATCTTTCCTTTCACAACAACCTACAATAATCTGTCCCGCTATAATAGGGAATATCTTCTTGCCGATACCGATATCGTCAACCTTAAAGGTATGTCGTGAGCCATCAAGAAAATATTTAAATATTGACTTAGGTACACGCTTCGTATTAAACATGTGCTTTAAGGATACGGTCTTGACTCTTGTATGATCAGTTTCCGCAAATTCGCTTTTAGTAGCTTTAGCTACTGCCTTATCATCGTAATTGTAAGCGATAGACTCTCTGTCCTCAGCATCTAAACACAATTTTCTCGTATTAAAACACTGATATTTGCCTTTCCCTGATCGCTCAATATAGTCTATAATAGCTCCCATAGTCCTAAAAATATAACAAAGTTAAACATAATTTATTAATACAAGGTGTGTTTTTCGAAAAAGTTATTACCTTTACACTGAAAATGTTTCACTTACTAATAGTTACTGCCGCAGCGACTTACAGAAAACTCAATAAAAAT
>JAZNTY010000146.1:0-12086 GCA_045592005.1 Alistipes sp.
CCTTTCGTATGTACGGCTTAGACGAGGAGTGGAGTGCCTTCTTGGACGCCACCTTTAACCATACCTTTGCCATAGCACCCATAGGTGCCAATGCGGACTATATCTACCTTAGCAGCGACTTATCACAACTCCCTGGGCGTAAATATCAGCCTAAACGCAACCACATCAACCGCTTCGTATCCCGCTACAACTACCGTTTTGAGACTATAGGAGCAGATAATATCGAAGATTGCCTCTACCTGAACACCCTCTGGTGCTGCGAAAAGGGCGAGCTGTGTAACAGTGCCGAGCAGAGAGCCATACAGCTCTTCTTTGACAACTTTAACGCCCTGCATATTGAGGGTTGGATACTCTATGCTGACAACAACCCCGCTGCCTTTGCCATAGGTTCAGCCATAAACCACGACACCTTCTGCATACATATCGAGAAGATAGATAACAGCTATGAGGGCGCCGGCGCAATGATAAACAACCTCGTCGCAGTAGAGCTTGAGAGCCGATATCGCTACATCAACCGCGAAGATGACTTAGGTATCGAGGGTCTTAGGCGCGCAAAGCAGAGCTACCACCCCATAGAGTTGTTACAGAAACGGTCGGCACTGCTATTAAACGACAAAGAGCTGCAAATCAGAGAGTTATGGAAAGAGGTCTTTGGCGATAGTCGAGAGGATATAGACTACTTTTTAGTACGATTTTACAACCCCTCGCGCTGCTTTACACATAGCATAGCGGGCAAGGTTATTTCTATGCTCCACCTTGTACCACTAAGTTATGGCAATACACAGAGCGGCTATATCTACGCTGTAGCCACTGCCGAGCCATATCGCGGTCAGGGTGTAGCCTCGACACTTATCAACAGAGCGATAGAATACTCTAAAAGGGCTAAAAAATACCACAATTTACTCCTCATACCGGCAAATGAGCAGGCGTCAAGGCTCTATGCCCGCAGCGGTTTCTGCCACACAGATGAACTATTTAGGCAGCCGGACAATGCCCCTGATTATGACTTTGGCAGCGGCAAGCCGGAGAGAGATTTTGTAATGATGCTAAAAATTTTGTAACTTTACCACGCTATGAAGTGGCTAAACCAACATATATCTCAAAGGTGGCAAAGTCGAGCTGGCATAATTCTCCAGCTCCTCTGTTTTCTTGTCTCTGTGCTCTTTCTCTCTACAGCCATTATAGACTACGGCTTTCGACTCAGCTACAAAGAGATGCACTACATCTGGCGGGTGTATAGCTTCGTGCAACACTTCTTTGTGGTCATCTTTACCCTGCGTTTAGTGACCGATTGGCGACATATATGGAGGCATAACTTTGTGACAACCATAGTCTTAGGCGTACTGCTCTACCTTACTGTCTTGCCCGACATTCTCCCTGCTGCCGAGGCTCCGCGGTGGCTGGCACGCTACTATCACGCCTTTGGGGGCAAGATATATACCTTTGTGGTGGTGGCTCTATTTGCCATTATGGAGATATCGAAGAGTTTTGTCAGCATTATACGCCGCCGCACCAATCCGGCACTGCTCTTAGCATCGGCATTTTTGGTTATCATCTTCTTTGGTACAATACTGCTTATGGTTCCCCGCTCAACACTTGACGGCACGGGGATATCCATTATTGATGCGCTCTTTGTCTCCACCTCCTCGGTCTGCGTCACGGGGCTTTCAACGGTAGATATAGCCACAACATTCTCCACAGAGGGTCTTATAATCATCGCCCTACTTGTGCAGATAGGTGGTTTAGGCGTGATGACAATAACAAGTTTCTTTGCCCTCTTCTTTATGGGTGGCACAGGGCTCTATGACCAATTTGCAATACGGGATATGCTCTGGTCGGACACCTTCTCCTCGCTGCTCTCCACCCTACTATACATTCTCGGCTTTACCATAGGCATAGAGGCTATCGGCGCAGTGGCTATATGGCTGAGCATACACGGCACATTGAATATGAGCATAACAGAGGAGATACTCTTCAGCCTCTTTCACTCCATCTCAGCCTTCTGCAATGCCGGCTTCTCGACCATAGAGGGCAACTTGGGCAACGCTATGCTTATAGAGAACCACAGCAGCTTCTATCTAACCATATCGACCCTTATTATCCTCGGCGGTATAGGTTTCCCGATATTGGTCAACCTCAAAAACGCCCTCTTCTACTTGGTAAGATATAGCTACTCCAAATTGGTTCGTAAGCAGATTACCACCAAATATACCCACCTCACACAGCTCAACACAAAGATAGCTATCAGTGCCACGCTGATACTGCTCATTGTGGGCACCACCGCCATAGCCGTCACTGAGTGGAATGGCGCCTTTGCCCAGATGAGCACCTCGGACAAGTTGGTACACAGCTTCTTCAATGCCGTAACCCCACGCACGGCAGGTTTTAATAGCCTCGACTTGGGTAACTTCTCTCTCTTGGCTCTTGTTGCCTATATGATTTTAATGTGGATAGGAGGAGCCTCGCAATCTACAGCCGGCGGTATTAAGGTCAACACCATAAGTGTCGCTGCGGCATCCTTCTTTGCGGTGGTTCGCGGGCAGAAGAGGGTCACTATGTTCAACCGCGAAATCTCAGACAACTCCGTACTGCGCGCCTATGCCACAATCTTCGGTTCTGTGATAACCATACTCAGCTGCTTTGTAGCCTTAGTCATCCTTGAGCCTGAGCTCAATGCCTTTGACCTCTTTTTTGAGACCATCTCGGCTTTAGGTACTGTCGGCGCATCATTGGGCATTACTGCGAAGTTGTCTACGGCAAGCAAGCTGCTTATCTCGGCGATGATGTTTATTGGTCGCGTAGGACTCATTACGGTGGCTATGAGCCTCTTTGCCCGTCGTCAGGAGCCACACTACCGTCTACCAGAGGGCAGCGTGATTATAAATTAAGGTACGTCCTATAAATTCAAGAGATATGAAGATTTTAGTTATCGGCTTGGGCAACTTCGGCAGAACCCTCGCCCGCACACTAACAGATAACGGTCATGATGTTATCGGCGTAGATATCAATAGCCACAATGTGGATAAGGTTAAGGACCACACCGCCTTTGCCTACATTATGGATGCCACCGATTACTTTGCCCTGCGCGCTCTGCCTTTAGAGGAGATAGATTGCGCTATAGTGGCTATAGGTCAGAGTATGGACCACTCGCTGCGTGTCGTTGCCACCCTTAAGCAGCTGTCGGTAGAGAAAATTTTTGCCCGCGCCATAGATGATGTTCACAAGAGCATCCTTGAGGCTATGAATATCAGCAAGATATTTATCCCTGAGAGCTACGCTGCAAAGTTATTTGCCGACAAATTTACCTCGGACGACAACCAGGAGTTTATCTAAGAGGCTGCTTACTTGGCTTCGATTTTTTACAACTGTAGTCTGCTGTTCTGAGTGTCAAAGATAATCTCAACCCTGCGCCGCCTGATTATACCCGCCGTATGTCCTGTATGTCATAGGGTTATTACTGCGCAGGAGCACTTTGTCTGTATCCACTGCCACCTCTACGCCCCATATACCAACCTTTGGTTAGAGCGAGATAACAATATGGAGCAGCGCTTCTGGGGTCTTACCCGCATTACCCGTGCCGCCGCGCTGCTGTGGTATGTCATCGATGATAATTGGTGTCACTCGTTGTCTGAATTTAAGTACTACGGCTGCTGGAGCTATGGTAAGCGATTTGGAGAGTGGATGGCTGCCGAGTTTAATAAAGCCGGCTTCTTTGAGGGCATAGACCTTATTGTTCCCATACCCCTCCATCCATTTCGTGTCTTTGAGCGTCTGTTTAATCAGGCAGAGCTGCTCGCCATTGGTGTTAGCCAATATACAGGCATCGAGTGCGATATATCGGCAGTATCCCGCATTGTCAACAACCCGCCACAAGTCTCACTGCCCTTTGATGAGCGTTGGAAAAACACCGAGAATATCTTCGCCGTACCCCACCCCGAAAGACTTAAGGGTCGCCATATACTTATTGTCGACGATGTGCTTACCTCCGGCTCTACAGCCATCTCCTTCGCACAAACTATCCGACAAGCCTGCAACGAAGATGTCGAAATATCTGTTGCCACACTATTTATCTCTCAAGAATTCAATATCGACTAACAGCTGCCGCAGGCGACAACTTCATTTTGCAGTTTTGGTAATTATTTGCTACCTTTGTATTTTGAACATTGTATCTACTCGATTATGGCAAAAAATTATAACCCATCGCAGAAAAATAGAGAGGCGTACACCTCCTTAGTGCCGGAGGCAGAGATTACCGGCTTAGTCCCCCCTCAGGCTGTAGAGTTAGAGGAGGCGGTATTGGGCGCCCTGATGTTGGAGAGCGACTCAGTAACCATTGTGCAGGAGTATATCTCCGAGGAGTCTTTTTATAAGGAGGAGCACCGCATAATCTACAACGCCATAAACGAGCTCTCGGTAACCAATAAGCCTATTGATATCTACACCGTTACCGAGCATCTGAAGGCAAACCGCCGCTTGACAAAGGTTGGTGGCGCTGCCTACTTAGCCCAGCTGACACAGAAGATTGGTGCGGCAGCCAATGTGGAGTTTCATGCCCGCATCATTGCCCAGAAGCATGTGCAGCGTGAACTTATATCCTCAGCAATAGAGATACAGCGCCGCTCATATGACAGTGCTGTGGATGTTACAGACCTTATCGGCTTTGCCGAGACCTCCATACTCCGCGTTACAGAGGGTCATATCAAGCGTAGCGTAATGGACTCAGCCTCGATTTTGGACAAGGCTATAAAGCAGATTGAGGAGGCAGGCAGAAACGACTCCATATACAGCGGCGTATGTACCGGCTTTGAAGATTTAGATAGTGTTACCCTCGGTTGGCAGCCCTCAGACCTTATTATCGTGGCTGCGCGACCATCTATGGGTAAGACCGCATTCGTGCTCTCTATGGCGCGTAATATGGCGGTAGATTATCAGTCGCCGGTAGCCTTCTTCTCATTGGAGATGTCGGCGACACAGCTTATGACCCGACTTATCGTTGCCGAGACAGGCTTGGACAGCAAGAAGATACGCAGCGGTCATCTTTCAAGCGAGGATTGGAAACATCTGACCATTGCCACAAAACCTTTGGCACACGCCAAACTATATATTGACGACACTCCGGCGCTCTCCATCTTCGAGTTCCGCTCTAAGGCGCGCCGTCTGCATTTGCACCAGGGTATAAAGATTATCATTGTCGACTACCTACAGCTTATGACCGCCGGAAATATGAGTGGCGGCAACAACGGCAACCGCGAGCAGGAGGTGGCTTTTATCTCCCGAACACTCAAGGCTATAGCCAAAGAGCTCAATGTGCCTATTATCGCCCTCTCGCAGCTCTCTCGTAACACCGAGTCGCGCGGTGGTTCTAAGCGACCTCAGCTCTCCGACCTGCGTGAGTCGGGTGCCATAGAGCAGGATGCCGATGTGGTGGCATTTATACACCGCCCTGAGTACTACGGCTTTACAGAGACCGAGGACCACAAGAGCACAAACGGCGTTGCCGAGATTATCTTGGCTAAGCACCGTAATGGCGAGGTTAGAGATGTCAAGATGCTCTTTATCAAGGAGCAGGCTCGCTTTACCAACTACAACCTTATTGAGCAGAGCGTCAAGGCTCCTGAGGATGAGCAGTATGATGACTATCAGACCGCCTCAACCCCTCCTGCCGGAGGTCAAGCTGCTCCGGCAACACCATCGCCTTTGCAGAGTATGACCGGTGCCGAAGAGTTTGGCATAGGAGCACCAACACCGGCTCCGCCTATTGCTAAGACTGATGATGAGGTTCCATTCTAAATGAATTTTGCCGATATAATACTCCCCTTAGCGCAACCCTGCTACACATTTGCGGTAAGTCATATCCCCGACCTTAAGGCTGGAGAGGCTGTGGCTGTGCAGTTTGGCAAAAACTCAATATATACCGGCATAGTCCTTCGTCTACATAACACTCCTCCACAGTCAGGCAAGGTCAAGCCCGTTTTAGAGCGTCTTTACCCCTTTCCGCTACTCAATGAGCGGCAGATAGCCTTCTGGAGTTGGATGGCAGAGTACTACCTCTCCACCGTAGGCGAGGTTATGCGTATAGCCCTGCCCTCGCTTGTCAAACCTCACGCCCGCACCGAGGAGCAATATCAACCCTATGCCCTACCTACGGAGCAGTATCTACGACTATTAGATTGCGATGAGTCAGCCTTTGCCACTATAAGCCGTCGTGCGCCACGCCGCGCTGCTCTATTAGAGCGACTTATAGCCGCCGGAGGTATCTTGCCTCGCAGAGAGTGTTGTGCCGAGGCAGCCACCATATCGGCTCTGATAAAGGGTGGTTTGGTGGAGGCGTTTGAGCGCGAGATAATACCTCAGCAACAGCCTATTATAGGTTCGCTACTACCTCAACTTTCGGACGAGCAACAGCAGGCTCTACAGAGCATAGATAGCGGCTTGCAACACTGCAATGTGGCTCTACTACATGGCGTAACGAGCTCCGGCAAGACCGAGATTTATATGCACCAGATAGCCCGATGTTTAGAGCGTGGCGAGGATGTATTACTCTTAGTGCCCGAAATATCCCTCACATCGCAGTTAGTGGAGCGTATGCGTAGCATCTTTGGTCAGCGCGTAGTTGCCTACCACTCTAAACTCACACCTCTGCGCCGCACAAATATATATATGGATATGCTGCGTCTACCTGCCGGCAACTTTATTATCGGCGCTCGCTCAGCACTCTTTCTGCCATACAAGAAGTTGGGGTTGGTGGTGGTTGATGAGGAGCACGACAGCAGCTATAAGCAGAGTGAACCCAACCCGCGCTATAATGGGCGCGATGCAGCTATAATGCTCGCCCATATTCACGGCACAAAGGCTATACTTGGCAGCGCCACACCCTCGTTGGAGAGTTTCAATAATGCTATGGCAGGTAAATATGCCGGTATAGCTCTTATGTCCCGCTATGGAGGCTCAGAGCCCCCCAAAATCATCATCTCCGACACCATACGCGCCGCAAAGCGTGGCGAGCGCAAGAGCCATTTTAACAAAGAGTTGTTAGACCGCATAGCCGACCGTTTAGAGTGCGGCGAGCAGGTTATGCTCTTCCAAAATCGTCGCGGATATGCGCCCTATGTCGAGTGCCCACGCTGCGGCTGGACTGCCCGCTGTCCACACTGCAATGTTACCCTCTCGCGTCATCAGCGCTCCGGAGAGCTTAAGTGCCACTACTGCGGATACTCTATAGCCGACCCACACTACTGCCCCGACTGCAAAACAGCACAGCTGCAAGCTATGGGTTTTGGCACAGAGAAGATTGAGGAGCAGATTGCCGAGCTCTTCCCCGAAGCTGTCGTCCTACGCTTAGATAGCGACACCGCCTCCAGCCAAAGTGCCTATGACCGCATAATATCTGATTTTGCCGACCACAAGGCTGATATCCTTGTCGGCACACAGATTATAACCAAAGGTCTTGATTTTAAGGATGTTACACTTATAGGCGTACTCAATGCCGACAATATGACCAATGCTCCCGACTTTAGGGCTGTGGAGCGTGCGTGGCAGACCATTTTACAAGTTGCCGGTCGTGCCGGTCGCCGCGATAAAGCGGGCGAGGTGGTTATACAGACCTCCGACCCCTCACACCCCCTCTTTGCAGCCTTAGACGAGAGAGAGTATCAGCGTTTTGCCACCTCACAACTTAAGGAGCGGCAGCTGTTTAACTATCCACCATTTAGCCGTCTGATACGCATAACCCTGCGTCATAGCGATGCGCAACTTTTAGCCACAACAGCCTCAACTTTGGGCAGCAGGCTAAGGGCTATATTCTCCACGCGTGTATTGGGTCCCGTAACACCTCTTGTAGACCGTATTCGTGGCGAGTGGATAGTGGAGATACTGCTCAAAATAGAACCTACAGCCTCATTCTCACACGCCCGCAACCTCTTAGCAGCGCAGGTGGAGAAGATACGCAAGGATAGTCAATTTCGCCGCGTGACCGTTATCTGCGATGTAGACCCGATATAGTGTTGTTTAAGGCACAAAACAAGGGGTTGCTCAACTTTTCTGTTGAACAACCCCTCTCTTATAGAGATTGGATATTATAGGTCAGCAGGGACCTGACCAGGGGTCATAACCCACACCAAATTCTTATCGTAGCTGAAGTAGACATCATAGGTGCCGGCAGCCACAGTAAGGTTAGTATTGCTACCATTCTTTACCTTGATACTCTTACCTACGGTTACAGTTCCTGAACCCTCAGCACCATAGTTATATGCGCCCCAAGACTCGTTACCGCGAATTTTGAAAGCGCCGGCAAGCGGTACATTAGTTTTTACATAGGTATTGGTTGAGGAGTCGAAGGTCATCTTATCATCCGGAGCTGACCAGCTGTTGTGTTCGCCAACAAGACCAAAGCTCACGGTCGAGAGTGCAGGAGCTTGACCCTCAGCCGTCTGCTCAACAGCGGTAGTATGGTCTGCACCGGCAGTTACAAGGTATACCTTACCCTCGTTGTCGCTGATATATTGGAAGTAGATATCGTAGGTGCCGGCAGTGATAATATGCATATCCTGACCCTGAGCCCATACAGACATAAACTTATTGCTCTCAAAGTAGCTGAAAGCACCACCATAGTTCACATCCCACTTCCCATCCTTACGCACCTTAAATGGAGTATAGTCGGCAGTTGTTGTTACACCCTTAGCCACAAAGAGGTTTGCAGTAGATGTTGATACCAATGGAGTGTCGCCCCAACCGTTCATTTCGCCACTGATGCTCCACGCAGAGGCTACAACAGGGAACTCATAACCAGCACCGTGCCACTCGCCATTATCCCAGCTGGTAAGATAGAAGTAGTTGTTTGGTGCTGCGCTAATCTCCAAATCTACGGTTTGGTTCCATACATGTAGAACTGTTTCGCCCTCCACATTCCAGCCAAACTCTGGGTAAGCAGGGTTCATACGGCAGAAGATAACATTGGTCATACCCTCTGGCACTGCGCACTCAAATATACCGTCGCCATCGCTATCTGTCATCTTTGCATTTGCATCGCCGGCAGAGGTCGAGAAGAAGTAAGCCGCAAACCACGCATCATCGCTGCCCCAACCAACATTGCCAGGGACAAAGTAGATGGTAGAACTCTGCTGAGGCTTCTGACCAGGAACAAGTGTACCAAGCTCATATACTACGCCAGCCTTAACATCGAGCTCCATAGTACCACATACTGTACCACCGATAGAGTAGCTCAGCGTTGTGTTACCCGCAAAGATAGGCACAAAGACACTCTCGCCCGCAGCAACGGTAATCTCCGAAAGACGACCATGATTGCCATCGCCAAACATATCATTTGCAGCAAAAGTCACATAGTACTCAGAGTCAAAGTGCAACATCGCAGCCGAAGGGATAAGAGTAATATTCTCTGCCCATGCAGTCTCCGCATAGAGGAACATACCGTCTGCGCCAATAGCACTATTTACAGAATTAAGTGCCTGTGAGTTAAAAACATAGAGCTTCTCAGCACTCTTTAGCGCCTCAACGCCCGCCATATTACAAGAGAACTTATTTGGCTCGGCAGCTGTGTTTGTAAATACAAAGTAGTTCTCATAATTTGAAGTTATAGTAAGGCTCTCGTCGCCCTCCCAAGCCGAGTTCCAAATATCGCCACTCTGGCTCATTGAAATACGGGTATCGCTACCCTCTATTGTTGCATAGAAAGTGAGTCCGTTACCTGCGAGCTCAGTACCCTCCTTCTCACACGCCGCAAAGCCGAAAGCAGCTACTACAGCAATAATCGCATAAAACAATTTTTTCATTTTATCTCTAATTTATTACTTCCAATTATTACTTACATCCTCGTTATCATAAGAGGGCAATTCCAATCCCGTCTCGACACTTGCAGCAAATCCGCGCTCAAGTGCAATAATCAGAGGTTTTACCTCCGGTTTTGTGTAGTCTATTTTTTTCATTTTCCTCTATATTCGCTGTAAAAGCCGCCCGAAAGCGGCTTTAGAGTATGTTTTGTAAAATTAATTGATACCTATTGAGCTACCAGTAATGGTATTACCACTTGCACTGATAGTAACTGTTGCATCAGGACACTGCCAACCATTACCATTATGAACAAGGAATTTAATAGTCTTACCGACCAACTCTAAAGGAACTTCGATACTCCAAGTATAGTTACCCTCAGACTTCATCGTATTACCAGGCCAGCTGGTGTCAAATGAGGTTCCGGTTTCCCAAACATGGATTTTCATAGTGTTACCCCACCACTGCTTAGCGTTATCTGTATCCAACTGGACCTTCAGCAATACAACATTCTCCTCCAAAGTTATGGTAGCACCATCCTTGGTGATATTTACGATGCCACTCTTAGTCTTAGTACCATTAGAGAGGGTGTACGAGAGTTCCTCAGCGATATAGTTCATATCAACAGCGAACTTGTTATCTGTTACAGTTTGCTTATCTGCGATAACAGTTTCACCATTCTTTAATGTGATGTAGAGTGGACTCCAATTGGCTTTGTTATTAATATTGATATCAACCGTACCGGTATACTCCTCTACGCAAGTATACTTAATCTTTTTAGCCGCAGCATTAAAGCTGATATCAAACTTACCATTTTTAGCAGCCTTCATATTTTGGCTGTTGTCAGTTACAACAGCAGTCTCTTTGTCCAAAGCCAAAACGCCAGCAGAGGCAAAGCCATAGCTTGTGGTCCACGCATTACCCTTAACAATCTTGAACTCATCGCTCTTGTAAAGCTCTACATTTCTTGCTACGCACCAACCATCTTTAGCCTCATACATAATCACTGCCTGACCAGCTGCTACATTCCAACCCTGGAATGAGCCAACAACATTGTACCCTGAAGCTACAGGCTCTGTCAATGTGCCGAGGTTGTAAACCTTACCAACAGACAAATCAATAGTAGTCTCCTTGCACTTTACACCGTCAATAGAGTAAGAGAGTTTAGCGCCATTGCTTGCTTTATTAGTACCAAAATAAAAGGCGATGAAGTTCTCACCGGTACCACCATCAAATGTAATTGAATCGCTATATGCAACTGAATAGCTATCAGAGCCTTGAACAACAAAGTTTGTTCCGGCATGTCCTGTATAACCATCTTCCACTGTAAATGTAATAGGCTTATCGCCATTGTATGTATAACGGAAATATGATGTGTTAGCCTCAAGTTGAACTGTCATATCCTTTTCAAATGTTAGCATAGCTGTGTTAAAACTCCAGCCCCTCTTACCAGCTTTAGCATCAGCAAAATGATAAACCGTTGGCTCAATAAACACTGTCTGACCGATAATAGATGTTACACCTTCTTCAGCACAAGTAAACTTCGCACCATCATATGTGAATGTGTAAAACTTACCAGAACAAACTACACTAACCTCATCGCCATTCTCCCAGATAGTGTTCCAAGTCTTGTCGCCATCTGTGTCGTCAATATAAGCACGAGTGTCGCCATTTACAATCTCAGCATAGAATGAGAGACCCTCGCCACCCTGATATGCGACCTCCTCGTTCTTAGTACAAGATGCTGCACCTATGATTACCAGCGCAGCCAAAATCAAATTAAAAATCTTTTTCATTGTCTTTTGTCTTTTAACTGTTAAACATAGATTACCACTCTACATCCTCCTCGTCATAAGAAGGACCTCCAATTCCATTTTCTACACTCAGCGCAAAGCCTTGCTCAACGCCGTACACCTCCACCTCAACGGTAGGAGATTGATAAAATTTCTTAATCATAACCAACAATTATTAAATTTATTTATTAATATTACGCATCTAATCTGCTGAATATACAAAGGTAACCATTTATAATTAAAAGCGTGGTTTAATTTCGGCATTTATAGTATGAGTAGTTAGAAAAAGCGTATGAATGGGTCTTTTTGGAGAATTAACCGAAAATGCCAACCAAAAAGCAGCAGATATTGACGAAAAACAGACGGATTGCAGCGCATTATGAACAAGTTCACATAGCCACTAACGAGAGTTGACGGATTGCAGCGCATTATGAACAAGTTCATATAGCCACCGACAAAACAAAAGCCACTCTAATGAGTGGCTTTATTGTCGATTTTGTTACGCTCGTG
>JAZNTY010000147.1:0-9767 GCA_045592005.1 Alistipes sp.
TGTCTTCTCGTTAGTAAAGTTGCCAATTGACTTTATGCCGCGAATTGATACGCCATATATCATGGTTATTACAGCCTATCCGGGTGCAAGTGCAGAGGATATTGAGGAGAATATCTCAAAGCCTCTGGAGAACTCCCTCAATGGAGTTGATAATCTAAAGCACATCTCTTCAAAGTCAAAGGAGAACATCTCTACAGTCTTCCTACAGTTTGAGTATGGTACAGACAATGATGTTGCGACAAACGATGTGCGTGATAAGCTCGATATGGCAAAGAACAACCTGCCAGACGAGGCAAATACCCCAATTCTGTTTAAGTTCTCTACAGACGAGATGCCAATTATGCTGCTCTCTGTAAAGGCAGAGGAGAGCTGGAGTGGACTCTACAAGATTATTGATGAGATGGTTGCCACACCACTTGCTCGCGTTAGCGGTGTAGGTACAGTATCTGTTCAGGGTATCCCAGAGCGTCAGTTGCAGGTATACTGCGACCCATATAAGCTTGAGGCTTATGGCATTACTATTGAGGGTATCTCACAAATAATCGCAGCCGAGAACCGCGCCATCCCAGGTGGTCAGATTGATGTAGGTTCAAATACATACTCAATGCGTGTAGACCAGGAGTTTACATCTGTAGAGGAACTTAAGAGTCTTGTTATCGGTACTCGCGGTGGTGCAAATATCTATCTGCGCGATGTAGCAACGGTTACCGATACTGAGCAGGAGCGCGCACAGGAGGTATACAATAATGGCGAGCGCACAGGTCTGATTGTTATCCAGAAGCAGACAGGTGCTAACGCTGTGCAGATTTCAAAGGATGTAAAGCAGGAGTTGGCAAAGATTATGCCGACCCTACCTTCAGATATTCGTATCTCACAGGTTGTGGATACCGCAGATAATATCCTCGATACTGCCAACTCTCTTGTTGACACTATCCTTACTACCTTTATTGTGGTAATGTTCGTGGTAATGATGATGCTCGGTCGCTGGCGTGCGATGTTTATTATCATCCTTACCATCCCAATCTCAATGCTCTCTGCGCTGATTTATCTGCTCTTTACCGACCAGACACTCAATGTGGTTACAATGTCATCCCTCTCTATCTCTATCGGTATGGTTGTGGATAACGCTATTGTGGTGCTTGAGAATATTACAACCCATGTAGACCGAGGTTCACGCGTAAAGCAAGCAGCAATCTTTGCAACTAAGGAGGTAGGTCTTTCAATTATCGCATCTACCCTTACTACCCTTGCCGTATTCTTGCCTCTGACAATGATTGACGGTATGGCAGGTGTGCTCTTTACACCAATGGGCTGGATGGTTACTATCACCCTTACAGTCTCTATGGCTGCGGCGCTGACCTTTACTCCGGTTCTCTGCTCACTTATTATGAAGCAGAAGCCTAAGAAGTCAAAGTTGCAGGTATATGTAGATGCAGGAATGGGTTGGCTCGACAATGTGTATGAGAAAGCTCTGCATTGGTGCGTAACACATCGTAAAACATTCCTCACGGGCGCTTTGGCACTCTTTGTTGCTACATTTGTCTTCATTGCGCCAGCTGTAAAGACTGAGTTTTTCCCTATGCAGGATAACGGTCGTATATCTGTCAAAGTAAAGCTCCCTGTAGGTACTCGTCAGGAGATTACCCGCGATGTGGCACTGAGAATTACTAATCAGTTCCGTGAGAACTATCCGGAGATTACCGTTCTTAATGCTACTCTTGGCGTGGCAGATACAGATAATGCCTTTGCATCTATTCAGGATAACGGTACACACTACATCTCATTCAATATTACCCTCACAGACAAAACTGAGCGTGAGCGTGGTCTTGCAGAGATTGGAGACCTTATGCGTAAAGATTTAGATGGTTATTCGGAGATACGCACCTATGAGGTTATTGAGACCGGTCAGGGTGGTGGCGCCGGAGGTCAAAGTAAAGTAGATATCGAGCTTTACGGCTACGATTTTGAGACTACTGACCGCGTGGCTCTTGATATCAAAGAGATGATGCTTCAGATACCTGGTTGTACTGAGGTTACTATCTCTCGTGACGAGTACACTCCAGAGTATCAGGTGCTCTTTGACCGCGAGAAACTCGCTATGCACGGTCTTAATGTAGCTACAGCAGGTACTTTCCTCCGTAACCGCGTTAATGGTGCTACTGCATCATATTTCCGCGAGGAGGGAGAGGAGTACGATATCCTCGTGCGTTACGACCGACCTTTCCGTGAGTCTCTTGAGGAGATTGAGAACATTACTCTCTACAACACCACTACAGGTGCAGCTGTAAAGGTACGCGATGTAGCTACAGTTATTGAGACACAGACCCCTCCAGCTATTGAGCGTAAGGATAGAAGCCGTTATGTGAAGATTTCAGGCTCTGTAGGTCACGGATATGCTATGTCTGAGATTGTTGAGGGTACTGTTGCAGGTCTTAACAAGATGGAGCTTCCTGCTGGTATCTCATGGAAGTTAGGTGGTAGCTATGAGGATCAGATGGATACCTTCATTGATATGGGTATGCTCTTGGTGCTGATGGTAATCCTTGTATATGTGATTATGGCGTCACAGTTTGAGTCGCTGAGCTATCCATTTATCATCATGTTCTCACTACCATTCGCTGTTGTGGGTGTACTGTTAGGCTTGTGGGCAACAAATACCGCCCTCGGAGTTATGGGTCTGCTTGGTGTGCTGATGCTTGTGGGTATTGTGGTAAACAACGGTATCGTGCTTGTGGACTACATCCGACTGCTTATCGGTCGTAAGATGTCTATTATTGATGCCGTAGTTGCTGGTGGTAAGTCTCGTCTGCGTCCAATCCTTATGACTACCCTTACAACCGTTCTGGGTATGGTCCCTATGGCGGTAGGTAACGGTGTAGGTTCTGAGATGTGGAACTCACTTGGTATGGTTGTGGCTACAGGTCTGACATTCTCGACCCTTGTAACGCTATTCCTTATCCCAGTACTCTTTACATGGCTTGCTATGCGCGATGAGCGTAAGAGAGCCAAAAAACTTGCACAACTAAACGCATAAAGACTATGAAAGCAATATTTATATCTTGTAACCAGGCACTCTATGACGAGGTGCAGCAGGTAATGGAACTTCACGGAGTTCGTGGTTATACCGGCTGGGAGGAACTTATCGGCTGTGGTACAGCTACCGGAGAGCCACATTTGGGCGATACAACCTGGCCAACAATGAACTCCGCTCTGCTCTCTATCGTTGATGATGAAAAGTGCCAGCCATTTATGGCTGCACTTAAAGAGCTTGACGAAGCTAACTCACAACTCGGTCTTCGCGCCTTCTGGTGGGAGGTTGGCGGAACCTTGTAATGAAATTTTTACACAAAAAGTGGATGGCTTTCGAGTCATCCACTTTTATTTATGCCGTATTGTTCGTGTGTCACAACTTGTCGCTTGGGTAAGGTATCTTTGTCCAAAAACTAATGGCTTACTCATATGAATAGTTGTATAAAACTTTATCGCGACATAATGAAAAGTCCGCTATATCGCAATGCGGCGCGATTTAAGCTCTTTGTTACCCTGTTGTTATTGGCTCAGTGCGATGATGACTCTGAAGGGGAAGTAGAACTCAAACGAGGACAACTTGTAACCTCGTTAAGTAGATTGTGTGCCACTACATCACTAACTCCAAAACAGGTTCGGTGCGCCTTAAGTGCTTTAGAGAGGGATGAGTATATCGAAGTTCAGGCAACAAATAAATATTCTATTGTAACAGTCTGCAATTATGATAGTTATCAGGAGCTACCAAATAATCGCAATTAGAATAATTGGAGACGATGAGTGGTAATTGGTAGAGGTTAACAACTGTCAAAGAAGATTGTTCTGCATAGCTTACGCTTTGTCACGATATTATAACAGCTAATTGTAAATTGCTCAAAAATGTTTATCTTTGCCTTCCCAAACCGTTATCTATATACCTATATGAAAAAATTGCTTATCTTTAGTTTTACCGCTCTCTGTTGTTTGTCGACATCAACAGTTTCGGCGCAGTTGCTTAAGGGCGCTAAAGCCTATCTTACGCCGGAGCAGTTGCCAAATCTTGTGGAGTGGTTACCGGCGCCTCCGGCGGAGGGCTCTGCCGCTTTTGAGTACGATATTCATCGCTATGGCTGGGGCAAAGAGCAGCGCCTTGATAGTGAGCGTGCAGCGTTGGCTATTCAGCATGCCAGCATAGACCCAAAAGTTGTTTGCAATCACTTTAGTAAGGCTATGGGTATGGAGATATCGCCCGAAAATACTCCGCAGATATACCGTCTGTTGGTTGATGGTATGGAGACGGCAAATAATATATCCATAAAGCCTAAGAAGCACTATAGCCGCCAGCGCCCATTCAGTCGTTTTAATGAGCATACTTTGGTGCCTAAATATGAGAAAGCATTGCGTAATAATGGTTCCTACCCGTCAGGTCATACGATTATAGGTTTTTCGGCAGCGTTGTTGCTTGCTGAGATAAACCCTCAGGCGGCAAATGCACTGCTTAAGGAGGGTTATGAGTGTGGACAGAGCCGTATAATTTCGGGCTACCATTGGCAGAGTGATGTTGATGCTGCTCGTTTGGCTGCTTCGACGGCGGTAGCTATAATGCACTCCTCTAAGGCATTTTGTAAACAGATGAACAGAGCCAAGAGGGAGTTTTTGTCCAAAAGTAAGTTGAGATAATCTAAAAAGTACCAATTATGAATAACCGTATTATTGTCTTTTTGACGCTACTTTTTGGCGTGACTTTTACCCTCTCGGCGCAGGTAGACTATGGCGAGGCTGACCTCTATTTTACACCTGAACAGATGCCCGATATGACCAAGTTCCTCCCCGGACCTCCGGCGGAGGATAGTGAAGCTTTTAAGTACGACCTTGCTGTCTATGAGTTGGGTAAGACCATCCGTAAAACCGATGCTAAGGCTGCTGCTGCCGCTCAAGCTCAGTCGGATAACCGCATAGCTAATCTGTGCAAACAGTTTAGCGAACCTTTTGGTATGGAGATTTCGGCACAAAATACGCCTCAGATATATCTGTTGCTGCGCGATGGCGTTATTACCTGCGTAAAGAGCGTTGTCGGTCCAAAGGAGTTTTATCATCGCACCCGCCCATTTGCCTACCATAAGGAGGGTACTCTTATGCCGGACCGTGAGGGTATGTTGCAGCAAAATGGCTCTTTCCCATCAGGTCATACCTTGCGTGGTTGGGCTACAGCTTTGTTACTTGTCGAAGTAAACCCTGCCGCCGCAGAGTCGCTGCTGACTTTGGGTTATCAATATGGGCAAAGCCGCGTTATCTCAGGCTATCATTGGCAGAGTGATGTTGATGCTTCGCGCCTTGTCGCCGCTGCCGCTGTAGCTAAGCTGCACACCTCTCCGCGTTTTTGCAAGCAGATGAAGAGGGCGCAGAGAGAGTTTGCAAAACTAAATAAAAAATAGGGTTTTAAGCCCTATTTTTTATTTGTCGTTTATATTGTTATCCGCAGTGGAAGTATCGCTCCACTAAGGCGAGCATCTTCTCTTGATTGCCGTCAATATCGCGGCGTAGAGTGCGGTCGGAATAGCTCCTCAGGCGTTTGATGATGCCGTCTATCATTGCAGGACTAAATACATTGTACTTCTCGAATATAGCACGCTGCTGCTCTAAACAGTCGGCAGAGGCTGCACAACTGTCGGGAAGTTGGGCTAAACTCTCCAATCGCGCAGCATTCTCCTTTTGATGGATGTTGACATTGACATAGGTTTTATCAGCCACCTCTAAGCCGTTTTTTAGTTCAAAACCGTATCGGCAGGCTACTGCAAGACCCGCTATAAGCTGATATATATCAGCACTTCCATCCGGAGAGCGCATCTCTACGGTCTGCTTTTGAGTTGTGTCATAGTGACTTTCTGCCTCCAAAGGGTTTGCTACGCGACACATATCACTCTTAGCAGCCCAGCCAAGTGGTACGCGCACAAGTACTGAACGGTTGCGGTCTCCCCAACAGATATTTGTCGGAGCCTCCTGATGTGGTACTAAACGGAAGTATGAGGTCGGGTTGGTGTTACCAAAAGCAGTAATAGATGGCGCTAATTCCATCATTCCGGCAATAGCTCTACGGGCTGTGGTGGATAGAATACCATTTTCAAGCATCTGGTTGACACCATCTTTTACTATACGCATGTGTATGTGTAGACCTGAACCTGCTTTACCTGCGGTAATTTTAGGGGCAAAAGTGATATCGTAGCCTAACTCGTGGGCTAAGTTGCGGATAATCCACTTTGCTATCATCAGTTGGTCAGCAGCATCAGATGCAGCAACGGGTAGAAACTCAATCTCGTTTTGTTCATAAATCTTACCGTCAATGGTAAAGTTGCCCACCTCTGAGTGTCCATATTTAATCTGACCACCGGCTTGAGCGATATATGCCATACATTGGGTGCGGAAGTTGTTAAATTTGGCATATGGAGCAGACTCATGATATCCCTTTTGGTCTGTAGCCGGGAATGCTCCTGAGTCCGGAGCTATAACATAGTACTCTAATTCGCCCATAGCCTCAAACTGCATCCCTGTAACCTCGTTAAAGGCTCTGCATGCTTTACGAAGTGTATTTTCGGGGGAACTCTCAAGAGGCTCTCCGTCTTTGTTGAAGTATGAGCAGAGCATTGACAGTGTCGGTATCTGCGCAAAAGGGTCTACAAAGGCTGTTGAGAAGCGAGGTAGAACATAGAGGTCGCTACTGCCGGCTTCGATAAATGGGAAGAGACTACTGCCGTCTACACGCTCGCCGCAGGTAAGTATTGTCTCTAAATAGTCGGCGTTGTTGATGACGAAATTCAGGGTCTTGAGTCTGCCGTCGCCTGCCGGATACATAAAGTTGACCATACGGATGTCGTTCTGCTCAATAAAGCGGATAATATCGGCTTTTGTGAACTCCTTTGTCGGTTTGCCTAAGAAGGCAACCACCTTGTTGGGGTTTAGGGATAACTCTCTATTCATAGTTTTGAAGATGTGTTCTAAAGGTTGCGACAAATGTTTTTACAAATATAATACATTATTTTAGAAGGAGTTTGAGATTTTTACGAAAATTTACTATTTTTGTAATATAATTGGTAAAATATAGCACTATGCAATACAAAAGAATACTTCTCAAATTGAGTGGAGAGTCGCTCCAGGGCGAGCAAAAGTATGGTATCTCTATGGAGCAGCTGCGTAGCTATGCTGTGCAGATTAAGCAGGCAACCGAGATGGGTGTGCAGATTGGTATCGTAATTGGCGGTGGAAATATCTTTCGTGGCTTGCAGGGAGCTAAGCGAGGTTTTGACCGCGTAAAGGGCGACCAAATGGGTATGCTGGCGACTATAATCAACTCTTTGGGGTTGCAGGCTGTACTCGCAGATGAGGGTGTAAAGTGTAAGGTGCTTACCTCTATCCGTATGGAACCGATAGGGGAATACTACTCTAAAGATAGGGCTTTGGAGTACCTCAATGCTGGCTATGTTGTAATTATCGGTGGTGGTACCTCTAACCCATACTTCTCTACCGATACCGCTTCGGCTCTGCGTGGCATAGAGATTGAGGCGGATGGTTTCTTTAAGGGTACGCGTGTGGATGGTATATATACAGCCGACCCTGAGAAGGACCCTGCGGCGACAAAATTTGATGAAATATCTTTTGATGAGGTCTACTCTCGTAACCTCAAGATTATGGATATGACAGCCTTCACTCTCTGTAAGGAGAATGGGCTCAATATTATTGTTTTCGATATGGATACCCCTGGGAACCTGCTCAAGGTGCTTGAGGGCGAAAATATCGGAACCCTTGTTCATAAATAGTAGAGATTATGAAAACAGAGCGTAGAAAAAGAAAGAGTAACCTTACTCTTGTGCTTATGATTATTGCGATACTCGCCATTATTGCAGTATTGCTGTTTTGGAACCCGGCTCCTGCCGTTGCTTCTGCACCGGCACCTCAGAGTCAGGAACAGATCGATGCTTCCACTATCGCTAAACAGGGCAGTGTAGCCCCTGACTTTACCGTTGAGATGTTCGATGGTAAAAAGGTGCGCCTTTCGGAACTTCGTGGCAAGGTTGTGCTTGTCAACTTCTGGGCTACTTGGTGCCCACCTTGTCGAGAGGAACTAGCAAGGGTGCAGAAGGAGATTATCGACCGCTTTGAGGGCGAGGATTTCGTCTTCCTTCCTATCTCGCGTGGCGAGGAGTATCAAACAGTGGCTGCATTCCGTAAGCGTATGGGTTATACATTCCCTATGGGTCTTGATCCAGATCAGCGTATTTTTCGTCGCTATGCTACCAACTATATCCCGCGAAACTTTCTTGTTGACCGTCAAGGCAATATTGTTTTGGCGAGCATAGGCTATGATAGGGCTGAATTTGAACATCTTATCCAAATCATTGATAAAACTTTGAAAAATAAATAACTATGGATTCTAAGACTATTTTGGCAGATGCTTCTGCTCGCATGCAGAAGGCTGTAGACTTTTTGGAGGATACCCTGCTCAATATTCGCGCAGGCAAGGCTTCGACCAATGTCCTCAATGGCGTTTTTGTTGACTATTACGGCTCTCAGACCCCTGTTTCGGGTGTTGCAAGCGTTACCGTTCCTGATGCAAAGACTATCCTTATTCAACCGTGGGATAAGAATATGATACGCCTTATTGAGAAGGCTATCTTGGACTCAAACATTGGTCTTACTCCGTCTAACAATGGCGAGACTATCCGCCTCTCTATCCCGCCACTTACCGAGGAGCGTCGTAAGGAGCTTGTAAAGCAGTCTAAGGGCGAGGTTGAGAATGCCCGTATCTCTATCCGTAATGCGCGTCGTGATGCTGTTGAAGCTTTCAAGAAGGCTGTCAAGGAGGGTATGCCTGAGGATGAGAGTAAGGATGGCGAGAGCCAGGTTCAAAAGTTGCTTGAAAAGTATAGCAAGCTTGTTGATGCCGCTTTTGAGAAGAAAGAGAAGGAGATTATGACCGTATAGTGGCGTAACTCATTGAAATATTTTGAAATTAAAAAAATAGTTTCTATCTTTGCAGTCCCTCTGTGCGTGTATGCGTGCGAGGGACTTCTATTAATCACATTATTAACAATTTAACGAGCGATTGTATCGCAAAAAAAAGTAAATGGAAAACATTAAAGTAGCAAACGAAAATTTCGATTGGGCAGCGTTTGAGAGCGAGTCAGGTCTTTATCCACAGTCTAAGGAGGAGATTGCAGCGCAGTACGACAATACCATGTCGAATATTGCTGTAGGCGAGACCGTTGATGGTACTGTTACCGAGATTAACAAACGCGAGGTAATCGTCAATATCGGCTACAAGAGCGAAGGCGTTATCGCAGCATCTGAGTTCCGTTATGACTCTGAGCTTAAGGTTGGCGATAAGGTTGAGGTTTATGTTGAGTCTGTTGAGGACAAGGGTGGTCAACTTATCCTTTCTCACAAGAAGGCTCGTCAGCTTAAGAGCTGGGACCGTGTTAACGAGGCTTTGGAGAAGGATGAAATCATCAAGGGTTATGTTAAATGCCGTACTAAGGGCGGTATGATTGTCGATGTATTTGGCATCGAGGCATTCCTTCCAGGTTCACAGATTGATGTTAAGCCTATTCGTGACTACGATGTATATGTTGACAAGACTATGGACTTCAAGGTTGTTAAGATTAACCAGGAGTTCCGTAATGTTGTTGTCTCTCACAAGGCTCTTATCGAGGCAGAGCTTGAGGCTCAGAAGCAGATCATTATGTCTAAGCTTGAGAAGGGGCAGATTCTTG
>JAZNTY010000148.1:0-4233 GCA_045592005.1 Alistipes sp.
GGAGCTTCTCAATCTTGTTACGCAGCAGTACATCTGTTACATCTTCAGCCTCTGGATTGGTTATGGTAACTAAGTTCTCAGAGGTCATAACCTCGGAAATCTTACGACTCATATCCTTTTGGAAGCGCAAATCTCGGTTTGTGACAATACCCACAAGCATACGGTTGTCATCAACAACCGGGATGCCACCAATTTTGTTCTCACGCATAAGCGCTAAAGCATCAGCTACGGTCTGCTCGCCGGTAATTGTTACAGGGTCGTAAATCATACCGTTCTCAGCACGCTTTACGCGGCGAACTTGAGCTGCCTGCTCAGCGATTGACATATTTTTATGGATAACGCCAATGCCGCCTTCACGAGCAATAGCGATAGCCATAGGAGCCTCTGTTACTGTGTCCATAGCAGCTGATACGATAGGTATGTTGAGCGCGATATTTCGTGAAAAGCGACTCTTTACACACACCTCGCGAGGTAACACCTCGGAATAAGCAGGTACCAACAAAACATCATCAAAGGTTAAACCCTCTTGCTGAACTCTCTCTGTTAGAAATGACATAATTTACAATATTTTATTATTAGACATATTTTATGTTAACAAAAAGCGAGGCACAACCGCACCTCGCTCTATATCGCACTCTATCCCATATTACCACACAACACGCACACTCTGCCACCATAAAGCCCGAATAAATGGTTGCATACAATCGGACCAATAGGTAGACAAGTGTGAATTGCTCTCATCGGAAGGTGCTGTTATATTTTGTGCAAAGGTACGAATATTTTTTTGAACGGCACAATTTTTTGTCACAATTTTTCAAATAATTTTCTTTTTGTACTTTTCGTTGAAAAAGTGTTGAAAAAAGTGGTAAGAAAATTTTTCTATCCACTCAAAGTTTTATACTTTTGCCGTATGAAAGGGATTAATGCACATTCGGGAGTTGTTGCAGGTTCGGAAAATGTTTTCCGAAGCAAGCGGTTCGGGTGTGTGCAACGAAAGTTTCGCGCAAAGGGTTCAATGTGCAGTGTGCAGGGCAGAGCGTGGGTAAATGTGTGAAATAAGAGCCACTACAACGGATGTGTTGTGGTGGCTCTTGTGTTGAAAAAATATACGAATAACTAAATAAATTGAAAACTATGAAGGTAGCAGTTATTATGGGCTCTACAAGCGATTGGGGCGTAATGTCGGCAGCTGTGGAGACTCTTGAGCAGTTGGGTATAGAGTATGAGAAGCGCGTTATTAGTGCACATCGTACCCCTCATTTGATGTTTGAGTATGCCACTACGGCGCGCGAGCGTGGTATAGGTGCAATCATCGCCGGAGCTGGTGGTGCGGCGCATGTGGCAGGTGTTACAGCAGGTCTTACAACTGTGCCTGTTATAGGTGTACCTATCAAGACTTCGGCTCTTGGCGGTTTGGACTCTTTGCTCTCTATTGTTCAGATGCCTGGAGGTGTGCCGGTATCTACTACTGCTATTAATGGGGCTAAGAATGCAGCCCTTATTGCAGCTTCAATCTTCGCTCTTACAGACCCAGAACTTGAAGCGCGCCTTATTGAGTTCCGCAAGCAGCAAACTGATAATGTTCTTTCAGCAGAGTTATAGTTGATTATGAAAAATTATAGAATTTTTGTAGAGAAATATGCCGAGTTTCAGGTTGAGGCTCATTCATTACAGAGTGAGCTGAATGAAAATCTCGGTCTTAATATCAAGTCGCTCCGAGTGCTTAATGTTTATGACCTCTTTGGTTTTACGCCGGAGCTTATTGAGCGTTGTCGTTACTCCGTTTTTGGCGAAGTTGTTACCGATAAAGTTACAGATGAGTGCTCACTTGATGGTCTTAAGTATTTGGCGGTGGAGTGCCTGCCTGGTCAGTTTGACCAGCGAGCCTCTTCAGCAGTGGACTGCGTACGCCTTATTGAGCCTACCGCGGATGTGAAAATTCGTAGTTCTAAGTTACTTATCTTTGACAAAGATGTTAGTGATGCCGATATAGAGGCAGTGAAGCACTACTATATCAATGCTGTAGAGTCTCGTGAGAAGGATTTGAGCCGCCTTGTAGATAATGAGCAGGCTGAAATTCGTCCAGTGCCGGTACTTGAAGGCTTTACCGATATGACAGAAGAGGAGCTTGCTTCATACTGCAAGGCAAACTCTCTTGCTATGAATGCCGATGACCTTCGTGAAGTTGTCAACTACTTTAAGGGCGAGGGTCGTAACCCTTCACAGACCGAGCTTCGCATCCTTGATACATATTGGTCAGACCACTGCCGTCATACAACCTTCACAACAGAGATTACCGAGATTAAGGTTGACGAGTCTTTTATGAAAACTGAGTTTGAGAGCGCCCTTGCCGAGTTTGGTATGATGCGCACTGAACTTGGAAGAGAGCATAAGAGCCTCTGTCTTATGGAGATTGCCACTATCGGTGCGCGCTATCTTCGCCATAAGGGTCTGCTTGACGATATGGAGCAGAGCGAGGAGAATAATGCTTGTAGCATCTTTGTTGATGTGGATGTAGAGGGTCAGACCGAGAAGTGGTTGCTCCAGTTTAAGAATGAGACCCACAACCACCCAACCGAGATTGAGCCATTTGGTGGCGCGTCAACCTGTTTGGGAGGAGCTATTCGTGACCCGCTGTCAGGTCGTGCTTATGTGTACCAAGCTATGCGCGTAACAGGTGCAGGCGATATATACAAGAGTGTGTCCGATACTATACCAGGCAAATTGCCTCAACGAGTAATCTCTCGCAAGGCTGCACATGGTTATTCAAGCTATGGTAATCAGATAGGTCTTGCCACAACTCATGTACGCGAGATTTTCCATGAGAACTATGTTGCTAAGCGCCTTGAGGTCGGAGCTGTTGTTGGAGCTGTAAAGGCTGAAAATGTTCGTCGTGAGTCTCCTGCTCCAGGCGATGTGGTACTGCTTATGGGTGGTAGAACAGGTCGTGACGGTATCGGTGGTGCAACAGGCTCTTCAAAGCAGCATACCGCCTCTTCACTTGAGGAGTGTGGCTCGGAGGTACAGAAGGGTAATGCTCCAGAGGAGCGCAAAATTCAGCGTCTGTTCCGCCGTGCAGATGTAACACGCTTGATTAAAAAGTCAAATGACTTTGGAGCCGGAGGTGTGAGCGTAGCTATTGGCGAGCTTACGGATGGTCTTGATATATACCTTGACCGCGTACCGGTAAAATATAGCGGACTCAACTCTACAGAACTTGCTATTAGCGAGTCGCAGGAGCGTATGGCTGTTGTTGTTGAGCGCAAGGATATGGAGACAATGATGGCTCTGTGTGCTGAGGAGAATGTGGAGGTTACTTATGTTGCCGATGTGACAGATACTCAGCGAATGAGAATGTACTTCCACAATAAGCTTATTGTAGACCTTAAGCGTGAGTTTATCGATAGTGCGGGTGCTAAGCACTATACTCAGGTTACCATTCCGGCTGTGGAGCAACGCAATCCGTTTGCACGCACCATTGCAGGTAATGGCGTTGTTGAACAGTTGAAGAATAATTTGCAGGATTGGAATGTTGTCAGCCAAAAGGGTCTTATAGAGATGTTTGACTCTACTATCGGCGCCTCTACTGTCCTTATGCCATTTGGAGGTAAGACACAGAGAACAGAGAGCCAGGTTTCGGTGCAGACACTGCCTGTACGCCATGGTAAGACCAATACGGCAAGTATTATGGCGTTTGGTTATAACCCATATATATCCTCATGGAGCCCATATCACGGCGCGCAGTATGCCGTTGTTGAGGCAGTGGCTAAGGTTGTAGCTGCGGGCGCGCGATTTGATAAGATGCGTTTCTCCTATCAGGAGTATTTTGAGCGTATGACCGACCGTAGCTCATGGGGTAAGCCTATGGCGGCGCTGTTGGGCGCATTGAGAATGCAAAAGGCTTTAGGTTTGCCATCTATTGGAGGTAAGGACTCAATGAGCGGTACATTTAACGATATCAATGTTCCTCCGACCCTTATCGCCTTTGGTATCACTACTGTAGATGCTCGTACTGTTATCAGCCCAGAGTTTAAGACTGTAGGCAATAAGTTATACCTTATCAAGCATACTCCTAAGGCTGACTATACACCTAATTGTGATGTTCTACGCCATAACTTTACTTTGGTTGCAGACCTTATCGAAAAGGGTTGTGTTGTTTCAGCCTATGCTATAGGCTTTGGTGGTGTAGCTGAGGCTGTGGCAAAGATGAGCTTCCGTAATGAGATTGGTGCT
>JAZNTY010000149.1:0-7600 GCA_045592005.1 Alistipes sp.
TCTCTGACTATGTTATTGATAAGAATATTAAGCTGATAAAGAAACACTTCTCCGACAAGGGTTTCCGTAATTGCGAAGTTACGGCTTCGTATGAGAGCGATAGTGTCATCAAGCAAGGAGTCAATGTAACCTTCACGGTAAAGAAAAATCCGAGAGTACGCATCAAGGAGATTACCTTTGAGGGCAACAACAATTTTGACGACAAGCGTTTGGCTCGCACCTTCAAAAAGACCCACAAGACCAGCATTATGTTCTGGCAATCTACAAAGTTGCTTGAGAAAGACTACGAAGAGGATAAGGAACTGCTTGTAGATTTCTACAACTCAAAGGGTTACCGCAATGCACATATCCTCTCCGACTCTATCTACTCTATTAGCGATAAGCATTTGGGTATCAACATCAAGGTGGATGAAGGTAATAAGTACTACATTCGCAATGTGTCGTGGGTCGGTAACTCCCGCTACGAGACAGAGCAGTTGCAGAATATGTTAGCTGTAAAGAAGGGCGATGTGTATGATAAGAAATCTATCCACAAGCGTTTGGGCATTGGCAAGGAGGCAAATCCGGACGATATGTCTATTGCCAGCCTCTACCAGAATGAGGGCTACTTAGTTTCTCAGATAGAGCCAGCTGAAATTGTTATCGGTGCCGACTCTTTGGACCTTGAGTTGCGTGTATTTGAGGGTAAGCAATTTACCATCAACAATGTAGGCATTTCAGGCAATATGCGCGTCGATGACGAGGTTATTCGTCGTGAACTCTACACCCGACCTGGCGAGCTTTATAACCGCGCGCTGCTAATGCAGACTATTCGTACCCTTGCCGGTATGCAACACTTTAATGAGGAGGCTATTGTCCCCGATATTAAGTTGGTACAGGGTGCTTCCGACTTGGTAGATGTCAACTGGCCTCTTGAGGAGAAGGCTTCCGACCAATTTAATATCGCCGCAGGTTGGGGTTCAGGCACCTTTGTGGGTTCAGTAGGTATTACGCTGAATAATCTCTCTGTCCGCAACTTTTTCAAAAAGAATGCTTGGCGACCATATCCAATGGGTCAGAACCAGCGCCTTTCTATCTCCGGACAGACTAACGGTACATACTACAAGGCTCTCTCAATAAGTTTCTCTGATCCTTGGTTAGGTGGTCGCAAGCCAAACTCACTTACCATATCAGGTCACCTTTCAGAGTCTAACGATGCCTATTATCCATGGCAGAAAGCAACAACCTACTTCCGTAGCTATGGTGTAGCTGTTGGTCTTGGCAAGCGACTTTCATGGCCAGACCCATATTTCCAGCTCTATGCTGAATTGTCATACCTCCGTTATGGCTTACAGGGTTATACATCGTTCATTATGGAGAACGGTAACGCGAACACTTTGGCACTAAAGTTTGTTCTCGGCAGAAATTCTACCGACCAGCCAATCTATCCTCGCCGTGGTTCAGATATCTCACTATCATTGCAAATCACACCTCCATTCTCAGCATTCGATGGCAAGGACTATGCTAATAACAGCCTCACTGAGCAGGAGCGTTGGCGTTGGATAGAGTTCCACAAGTGGCAGTTTAAGGCTCAGTGGTTCCAAGCTCTTACCCGCAACAACAACTTAGTACTCATGGCTAAAGCTGAGATGGGTTTCTTGGGTCACTATAATAAAAATAAGGTATCTCCATTTGAGCGTTTCCAGGTCGGTGGTGACGGTATGACGGGTTACAGTATCTACGGTGTGGATATTATCTCTCTCCGTGGTTATGAAGATGGAGATTTGGACCCTATGGGTACCCGCTACTCTATCGGTTATAATAAATACACCGTTGAGTTACGCTACCCGATCATCCTTAAGCCGTCATCCCAAATTTATGTCCTCGGCTTCTTGGAGGGTGGTAATGGTTTCTCATCATGGAAAGACTTCTCGCCATTTAAGATTAAGCGTTCTGCAGGTGTCGGTGTACGACTTTACTTGCCTATCGTAGGTATGTTGGGTATTGATTGGGGTTATGGTTTCGACCCTGCTGCCGGTCAGAGCAAGCGTAGCGGTAGCCAATTCCATTTCGTTATCGGTCAGAACTTCTAATTGGCAATATATTTGAAGAGAACTCCGTTATATGTAAAACATTTAACACAAAGAGTTATGAAACGACTTATCTTTGCCTTTGCAGCTTTGATTTTGAGCGCCGGAATAGCCTCTGCTCAGAAGTATATCGTGGTAGACAGCGAAAAAATATTCCGTTCGGTAGCTGACTACAACACCGCAATGACCACCTTGGACAACCTTGCCAAAGAGTATCAAACAAAGGTTGATGCCGCTTATAAGGAGGTTGAGGAGCTATACAATAGCTATGTGGCTAACAAATCGAACCTCTCTGTTGCCGCTCAGCAAAATAGAGAACAGCAGATTTTGGCAAAGGAGCAGGCTGCTGCCCAATATCAAGAGTCTATTTTTGGTAATGAGGGTGTAATGATGAAAAAGCGCATAGAGCTTATTCAACCTATACAGAAGCGTGTCTTTGCCGCTATTGAGGGCTACGCTCAGGCTGGTGGCTACGATATGGTACTCGACACAGCATCAAACGCCACAATGCTCTACCACTCCACCGCCGTGGACCATACTCAGAAAATTATCGAATTACTAAAACAATAAAAAACTATGAAAAACATTCTTAAACTAACCCTCGTGCTTGTAATGGCACTCGGCTCAACTACCGCTTTTGCGCAGAAATTTGCTCGTGTCAATACCCAAGAAATCTTCGCACAAATGCCGGAGACTAAGGAGATGCAGGCAAACCTCGATGCTTTCGGCAAGGAGCTTCAGGAACAGTTAGAGGCTATTCAGGTTGAATTTAACAATCGTTTAGCAGAGTTCGAGAAGACTCAGGCTACAATGAACCCAACTGTAAAGCAGATGAAGCAGTCTGAGCTAAATGGTCTTCAGCAGCGTTACGCTGAGTTCCAGCAGATTGCTCAGCAGGATTTCCAGAAGAAGCAAAATGAGCTTATCGCTCCTATCCAGGAGAAACTCGATGCAGCTATCTCTAAGGTTGCTAAGGCTGCTTCTTACGCTGCTGTATTCGATACCATGACCTTCTCATACTACGACGCAACTCAGATTGTTGATATCAACGCCGCAGTAAAGAAAGAGCTTGGTATTACAGATGCACCAGCACAGTAATCCGTAGCACAATATTAGTTTATGGGGTTGACTAAAGCAATTTTAGTCGCCCCATTTTTATTAGTTAGTAAAAATAGACATTTTCAGAGCTATTGACGATTTAACAGGGGTTAAAACAGATTTTTACTCGCACATTTTAGTCAGCATAAAAAGTTCTTTTTGGGCTATTTTTGCACTATGAAAGTAGTGGTAAATATAAAATATAGGAACTATCGTGAACAGATAGAGCAGTTTATTAACGGAGGTGTTACTGGAGAGAGAATAAGGGTGTTAAGAAATGAGCTTACAAAGTATAGATGCGCTGGGATGAGTGTAGTAGTTAAGCGTTTTGCTGTGCCAAATTTGTTTCAGCGAATTATCTACACCCTCTTTCGCAAATCCAAAGCGGCGCGCTCATACGACAATGCTTTGATATTACGCACTATGGGCATAGAGACCCCAGAGCCTATCGCTTATATTGAGCAGTATCGTTTTGGTCTCTTCCATACTGGTTACTATATCGCAAGGTTTTCAACAAATTCCACCCTTTCACACATCACTACACTCTCAGATAGCGAACAGAGGCTTGTGGCTATAGACCTTGCTGAATTTACGGCAAAGATGCACTCTTTCGGTGTGGCATTCTATGACTACAATAGTCAGAACATTCTCTATAAAAAATGTGATGACAAATATTATTTTGAGATAGTTGATATAAATCGTATGGACTTTAAGTCCAAACCACTATCAATCAAAGACTCTATAAAAACCATCAATCGTTTACGAATGGACTTTTCTTCACAATTCGAAACCACTTTTTTAGAACATTATGCTATGCTGCGCGGTTTTAATTGGCAAGTCTTTAGCGGTGCTGTACTTCTCTGTCAAGGGCTAAAGAAGTAAAAACATACAACAATAGTTCAAGGGGGAGGGGTGAAGAGGTAACCCCCCTCTTTTTTGTCAAAAAATTTGGTTTATATTATAAACTTGTTTATATTTGCACTGTAAAACTTAAACAATAGCACTATGGACAACCAGAAATCATTAGAGATTATCTCGCAGATGATTGCGGATACATCAAATCAGATTGAGCGCAACAGTGGCAAATACTTTCTTTGTTGGGGATATACCACCGTTGCAGTATCTATTTTTGAGTACTTTGTAATGTGTTTGCACCTCAACACGGCACTTATTTGGGCATGGTGGCTCATTCCAGTAATTGGCGGAGTGGCAACAATCATCCTTGCCCGCAACGAAACCCCTACGCCTAAGTCCTATGTTGACCGTAGCATAAGCGCCGTATGGGCAGTCTTTGGAGCCTCATCGCTCTATGCTTTTGTCGCTGCAGTAGTCTACAGCACATCAATGTTCTACCTCATTGTTCTGCTGATGGGTATGGGTACTGTTATCACTGGCGCAATTTGCCAACATCGGAAGCTGACCCTCTGCGGAGCTATCGCCATGCTTCTCTCTCTAATCTTTCCTATTAAGCATATTGCAATAAGAGATATCGGAGCAGAGAGATTTCAGAGCAATTCTGATTGGCTAATTTACAGCGATATTATTATCTTTGCAGTGATATTCCTCGTGATGATGGTCATCCCAGGACATATTATGAACTGCAAAAGCAAAAAATCGCTATGCTAAAGCCATTAGACCCACTCCTGCACTCTGAGCTGCGATTAGCAGTTATCTCAATACTTATCGGTGTTGAGGCTGCCGACTTTGTCTACATCAAACAGCACACAGGAGCAACGGCTGGCAATCTAAGCGTGCAGATAGATAAGCTCTATAAGGCGGGATATATAGATGTTGAGAAGGGATTTGTGGGTCGCAAGCCCCGCACCCTATGCAAAATTACAGATGTTGGCAGAACAGCCTTTAAGGAGTATGTAGATGCTCTAATGGATTATATATCAGTAAAGGAGGCCTAAACAGCCTCCTTTTTGTATGATGTAATCACTAACCACACACCTGCAAATAACAGCAGCGCGGCAAGAATGGTGTCGAGATGTAGTTTATCGAGTCCCATAGCTACCGAAAGAGTTACGGCGAGCAGGGGTTGGAGATAGGTATATGTGCTCGACACTGTCGGCGGCACAAAGCGAAGCGAATAGTTGAGCAACAGATTTGGCAGGTAAGTAGGCACTATAAGTACAAAGGCTGTAGCCAACCATAAATGGGTGTTTAGATTTGAAAAATCTATTTCGGCAATAGACTTTGCGCCTATCGGCAACATTGCCACTGCCGAGATGGTATAGATTGCCCTAAGTAGCGTTGTGATACGATACCTTGCCACAAGTCGCTTAAAAAAGACCATATAGAGAGCTGTAACAACACCACTGCAAATCATCATCATATTACCTAACAGCTCTGAATGTTGATGATGAGCGCTATTACTTGTCAATACCACAGCCACGGCACCTGCGCCACCAAAAGCGAGTCCTAAGAGTTTGCGTTTTGAGAGCCTATCTATCCCCGCGACAACAGAGACAATGAGCACTAACAAAGGTACGATGGTAGCTATAATAGAGCCGTCAATAGGCGAAGTGCGTGACAGACCAAACATCATCATAACCTTGCGGGTAATACCCATAAGCAGCGCTGCCACTACGATTATAACCCAATCGCTGCGCTCAATACTCTGCTTAGGCTCCCATAGGCGAGGTATCCATGACAACAAAGCCGCAACGACAAGCGATGCTGTGACCATAGCCATAGGGTCGATATATTTACCTAACAGCAGATTATAAAACGGATAATCACATGCCCAAACTAAATTACAACCAATCAAGGCAATATGCGCCCTTATTACTCCACTCTCCTTCATACCCACAGCTATTCCAATATTCGCGCCATGGGTAGAGATAGAGCTATAAGGAGGTTAAAACCGTTTTAATATAGCGTATACCTCAAAAGCAAAGCCGGCAACAACTACTATAGGAGCTAAAGTGATGCGACGGAAGGAGAATATGCTGTAGTCGAACTTTTCAGGAGTAGCAGGCTCGCCACCTGCCATAAGCATAAATCCGACAACGATAATCACAGCTCCCACAAGGATAAGTATATAATTTTTCACAGAGAGCGGCATCTTGTCGTCATTCTGATTACTGAGTTTATCAAACCACTTCATATTAGTACAAGTATATATCTTTAGATTTCATTTTAACAAATCGGTCGACGGTAAAGAGTGTAAAGAGCATAGTAAGCACCACTCCTGATACAACCATCGTTGCTGCGGTAACTAAAATCTCTTGCAGCTGCGACATCAACCCCAACTCTGGCAAATTATGATCCAGAGCCACAAGTGAACCACCAAATATTGCCGCTGCCACAACACCCGCCACAAATCCCTGCAAAACACTACGGCGCAAAAATGGCTTTATAATAAACCAACGGGTAGCTCCTACCAACTTCATCGTATTGATAGCCTCACGACGCGAGTATATTGTTAAGCGCAATGTGTTTCCCATCAGCACTAACGAAATTATAAGCATTGCTACTCCAAAGAGTATAAGTAGCAACTGCATGGTATCCAAGACATAGTGTACCTGCTCAAGCAGATTTTCAGGATAGCTGATATACTCTATCCCCTTCATAGCAGAGGTCTGAGCCACAAATGAAGCCAACGCCAAAGAGTCTGCCGCTTGTGCAGAGAGTGTAATATCAAAGGAGTCGAGCAGTGGATTTTCTCCCAAGATAGACTCCACATCTACATTATAGGCACGGCGAAACTGCTCATCTTCAAGTTTCGCCTGTTTAGAAACAAAGGCTACCGAACTAACTACCGGTTCAGCCGAGAGGCGCACACTTAATGAATCTATTTCACTCTGAGATAGCCCATCTTCAAGCTCCACAAGCATAACCACTCCCTCGCGCACACCTCGTGCCGAGCTGAATAACGAGAACATCGCATACCCTATGGTACCGAGAATAAAGAGCACCATAGCAATACTTACCGTAGATACGGCGTATGAACGAAGAATTTTACCTTTCAACGAGTTTTTTCCCATATTGTTTCACAAAAGCCAATATAACAACCATACACACCAACAGCGAACAGATAGCCGTAATAGCCCCCACAACACCCCAATAAGGGGCGCGGAAACTCCACTCTACCGTATGTTTGCCCGCAGGTAGACTCATACCACGAAGGATATAGTCCACTCTAATAGCGTCGGCAGGCTCGCCATCAATAGTTACACTCCAACCCTTATCATAGAATATCTCCGAGAATACAGCAAACACATCCTCCGGAGCATCATATTCATACTTAAGATAGTTTGGAGCATATTTAACCAATGCTATCTCTCCCTCTGTTGAGTAGGCGGTCTGTTCTGGCAGGTCACGCTCAGCAGCCACAGCTGTAGAGGCAAGGTCTACGATGCCGAGCGATGCTATCTCCTCGTCAGCACCCCTTACTCCCAGCACAGAGTCTACAAACCAAGCTGCTC
>JAZNTY010000150.1:0-3997 GCA_045592005.1 Alistipes sp.
CAAACTCGTTCCTCTCTGAGAACTCTACCGAAGCCTCTAAGTTTGGAGTCTCCTCTGCCGCCGTTACAGGCTTTGAGTTGCTCTCTAATCAGCTTAGTAATTGGCTTGCCGGCGAGAGTTCTAATATCATCCTTCGCTACCGCCCTAAGACGGAGCAGATGATGTCTGATGAGGTCGACTTTGGCTTCTCGCAAGGTCTTTTGGGTAACCGCCTGCTTATAGAGGTTGAGGGTAACTATCTTGTCGATAAATCACAAGTTGTCAACGCCTCCTCATCCTTTACCGGCGAGGCTTATGTCACCTGGCTTATAGACCAGGCTGGCACTCTGCGACTCAAGGGCTTTACCCATACTATCGACCGCTTTGACGAAAACCAGGGTCTGCAAGAGACCGGTTTGGGTATCTATTTCAAAGAGGATTTTGATAACGCTAAGGACCTGCGCCAACGCGTTGCAAACCGCTTCTCACGCCGTCGTCGTGCCGAACAACGCAACCTCTCCGCCTCCTCTTTAGGGCTTCGTGAGCGCGATAATGAGGCTATGGAGTCAATGATTGATGGATTTGATTCTCCTCCACAGGAGGATAATATGGATAATTTTGATTAGCTTTGTACCGTTTATTGTGAAAACCGCACATTTACTGCCTTGTCTGCCTCTCACAAGACAAAGTAGTAATGGCGGCACATAGAGCAACAAGAGAGATAACAAAAACTTAAACATAAATATTATGAATTTTACACTTTTACAGACCACAGAGGTGGTTGAACAGGTTACTGAGGCGGGACAGATGAGCCTCTGGCAACTTTTTAACAGCGGAGGCTGGCTTATGTGGGTGCTTTTAGCACTTGGAGGTGTCACTATCTTTATCTTTGTAGAGCGCTTTGTAGCTATTCGTAAGGCATCTAAGGGTATGAATATTGGTTTTATGAACCGTATTCGTGATGCTATCTCTAACGGCGATATTCGCGCAGCTGTAGAGATGTGTCGTCGCAGCAACACCCCTATTGCGCGTATGGTAGAGAAGGGTATTGAGCGTTTGGGTCGCCCTATGGGAGATATTCAAAATGCTATTGAGAATGTTGCCAACCTTGAGGTTTCGCGCTTAGAGAATGGTCTGCCATTTTTGGCTACCATTGCCGGAGGTGCTCCGATGATTGGTTTCTTGGGTACCGTTTTGGGTATGGTACAGACCTTTATGGATATGTCTGCTGCCGGAGGTACTGTAGATATGGCGCTACTCTCTGGCGGTATGTATGTGGCGATGATTACCACCGTAGGTGGTCTTGTTGTCGGTATTCCGGCATATTTCGGCTACAATTACCTTGTGGCTGCTATCGAGCGCCTTGTCTTCCGTATGGAGGCAAACTCTATTGCCTTTATGGATATTCTTAACCAACCAGCACAGAAGTAACTATGGCAATCAAAAGAGGTTCTAAGGTAGAGCAGGGCTTCTCTGCATCGGCAATGACGGACCTGATGTTCTTGTTGCTTATCTTTATGATTATCGCAACAACGCTCATCAACCCCAATGCCCTAAAGCTTATGCTTCCAAAGTCGAGCAACCAGCTTAAGGACAAAGCGATTACCACCGTCTCTATCGAGCAGAAAGGTTCTACCTATAACTACTATGTCGAGCTTGACCGCGTGCAGGGTATTGCTGGCGTTGAGGCGGCGCTTAAGAGTCGTCTTGCAGGACAGACAGAGCCTACTATCTCTCTGCACTGCGATAAGACTGTCGCTGTCGACGAAGTTGTTAAGGTTATGAATATAGCTAAGGATAATGATTATAAATTAATCCTTGCAACACAACCGTAGAGATGACATCTAAGTACTACGCCATAATTGCCACCGTGCTATACGGTCTGGGCATTGTTCTTACAATGCTCTATGGCGTCGTGCGCATAGAGCCTAAACCTATTAAGGAGGCAGAGCTGTTTGTTGAGTTTGTTGAGCCTGAACCTACGCCTGAACCACCTAAACCAAAGCCTAAAAAGGTTGTGGCGCCAAAACATCAGCGTCCGGCTCCGGTAGATAATAGTCAGCAGAGCTCAGGAGAGCAACCGAAGGTGCAGACAGTCAATCCTAAAGCGCTCTTTAAGATGAATAAATCGGGTGTTGATGATCCGCAGAGCACAGGTAACCCGAATGCTCCTGTTGCTGACCAGAATAGTTCACATGGCAATAGTAAGGGTCTAAACCAGGTTGGTACTGATGCTCTTGATGAGGGTTTGCAGGGGCGTGGTCTTGTAGGTCAGCTACCTCAGCCTGCCTATCCTGCCGGAAATCGCGGTGGTAAGGTTGTGGTACGCGTGGCTGTGGATAGGAGTGGTCGTGTGACTGCGGCAACATATGAGCCCAAAGGCTCTACAACTTCCGACTCAGCCCTTGTTGAGGCTGCTATAGCGGCTGCTAAGCGTGCTCGCTTTACCGAAAGCACAGCCTTTGTGCAGGGTGGAACGATAACATATATATTCAAACTTAAAACGGAATAGCAGATATTTATGAAACGGTTATTTGCGCTTGTTTTGTTGCTTATATTCTCTTTTTCAGCCTTTGCTGCGAACCAAAACAAGGAGGGTGTATCGGGAATTATCTTTGATAAAACTCTCTTTGATTTTGGAGAAGTGGTACGAGAGAATAAGAACTATACTTGTACTTTTATTGTTGAGAATAAGGGAGATAAGCCGCTTGTTTTGCTTAGCGTCAATACCTCCTGCTCCTGCCTTAAAGCTGCTTATTCCCGTCGTCCTCTCAAAGTAGGCGAGAAGACATCTATTACTATGACTTTAGAGGCAGCAAAGATGGATTTAGGTCTGTTTCATCGTGTTATAGAGGTGCATACAAATGTGGGAATATCCCATATAGTGGTGCGTGGAAATTCTGTTTCGTCAGAGTGATGAATTGTCTGTCTATAGTAGATGATAGATAGGGTCGAGTAGCGTTGGTTGCTCGACCTTTTTTTGTCTTAACAAAAGGTTGGTTTTCAGTTCATAAGGGATGAAAAGATTGGATTTGTGCTTAATTATGAACAAAATATGTAAAGTATTGTCTGTAAAAACTTGTTTTTCCTTGAAAAAAAATATAAATTTGTACCGTTTTGAAAAAATCTTAAATTAATAATATTCTTATGGGAAACAATTTGAAATTGGAAGAGTTGACAAATCGACTTTTCGACGAAGGACTCGAAAAGGGTCGTGCGGAGGCTGACCGTTTAGTGGCTGATGCTAAAGCTGAGGCTGCAAAGATTGTTGCTGAGGCAAAGGCTGAGGCTGCAAAGATTGTAAAGGAGGCTGAAGTTAAGGCTGCCGATACAGCTAAGAACTCGATGACTGAAATTTCATTGGCTGGTAAGCAGGCGTTGGCTAAAATTAAGAACGAAATAGCTGATGCTATTATCACAAAGAGTGTGACTGCCAGCGTTGCAAATGTTGTGGTAGACCCTGCTTTTGTAGAGCAGTTACTTTTGGCTGTGGCTGCTTCATGGAACAATGGCGAGAAGGTGGAGCTTAAGGCGATGCTTCCTGAGGCTTTGGAGGCTCAGTTCTCTAAGGTTTTTGAGGCTTCAGCTGCAAAACTTTTGGCTGCTGGTATTGAGGTCGGCTACTCTAAGGATGTTCGTAACGGTTTTAAGGTCGGCGAGAAGGCTGGCGGTTACTACATCTCCTTCACTGATGAGTCTTTTGCTGCTCTTATGCAGGAGTATCTGCGTGAGAAGGTCTCTAAACTGCTTTTTGCATAGCCTATGTTTAGCAACAACTACTATGCACTCGTAGCGGGCTTCCGCGAGTATGCGCTCGATGCTGAGACTAAAGGTTTCGATATCGGCGATATCTTGACGGAGGTGGAGTCAGTGCTCTCGTCTAAAGATTGGGCGATAGTGGAACTTCTCTATACCTACTACGACTGCGAGAATTTGGTAGCTCTGTATAATGGCAGTAGCGCTTACAACCGCTTAGGTCGCTTGACCTCTGAGCAGTTGTCTGTGGAATTGAAATCTC
>JAZNTY010000151.1:0-2838 GCA_045592005.1 Alistipes sp.
CAGATGAAGAGTGCCTATAACTTTGTGCCGGGCATTATGGGGCTTATCTTTATCCTTGTATGTGCAATGATGACTTCGGTGTCGATTGTGCGTGAAAAAGAGGTGGGTACTATGGAGGTGTTGCTTGTCTCTCCTGTTAGACCATTTAAGATAATCTTTGCTAAGATGATACCATACTTCGTCATTTCGTGCATCGTATTGGTTACCATTTTGCTTTTGGCTCGCTATCTATTAGGCGTGCCGATGACGGGTGGTGTATGGGGTATCTTCTCGCTGTCGCTGCTCTATTTGGTACTCTCTCTTTCGCTTGGACTTCTGGTCTCAACTATTGCATCAACACAGGTGGCAGCACTTTTAATATCGGCAATGGTAATGATGATGCCAATATTAATGCTTTCAGGAATGCTGTTTCCGATTGAAAACTTGCCCAAATTCTTCCAGGTGGTGTCGAACATCGTTCCTGCCCGCTGGTATATAGATGCTGTACGAAAGATGATGATACAAGGGTTGACTATTGCTGTTGTGTGGAAAAATTGTGTAATATTGCTGGGTATGACAGCAGTGTTGCTGGGAGTGTCACTTAAAAAGTTTAACGATAGATTAGAGTAGCTATGAGAACATTTATCGTACTTATAAAGAAAGAGTTTCTTCAAATTAGACGCAACTCGTTTCTGCCGCGACTAATTATCGCCTTCCCGATACTCGTTATGTTGCTGATGCCGTTGATTATGACGATGGATGTACGCAATGTGAATGTGGCGGTGGTAGACCTTGACCGCTCCACAACATCTCGCCGGATGGCATCACATATCGAAGCTTCAGAATACCTAACGCTGGCACAAATTACTGCCGAATATCCACTCGCTATGGAGGCGTTAGAGCTGGGTAGCGTGGATGTGATAGTCCAAATTCCCAACCATTTTGAACGCGATATGATAAGTGGTACCGCCGAGCGTATTAGCATTGCCGCCAATGCTGTAAATGCTACAAAGGCGGGTCTTGGTATGCAATATGTTGTGCAGACTATAGCGCGTACTTTGGTTGAACTGCGTGGTGAGAAGAGCCCCGCCAAGCTATCTGAGTTGGTAACTATCGAAAATCGCTACAACCCAACACTCAACTACCGCTATTATATGATTCCTGCGCTGATGATTATCCTCTTTATTCTTATTTGCGGCTTTTTGCCGGCGCTTAGTATCGTTGGCGAAAAGGAGGTTGGTACTATAGAGCAGATAAATGTTACACCCGTCTCGCGCCTAACTTTTACCCTCGGAAAGCTCGTTCCTTATTGGCTTATCGGTCTTTTTGTGATTACTGTGGCGATGATTGTAGCCCGCCTTGTATATGGTCTTGCTCCTGTCGGCTCGGTGGGTCTTATTTATCTCGGCGCTGCACTCTTTATATTTGTTATGTCCGGTTTTAGCCTTACGATAGCTAACTTTTCTGAGACAATGCAGCAGACAATGTTTGTGATGTTCTTCTTTATTATGCTCTTTATGCTGATGAGCGGACTGCTCACACCTGTAGACTCTATGCCCGTGTGGGCTCAACGCTTTACAACCATTTTGCCGCCTCGCTACTTTATTGATATCCTGCGTTCGGTATACCTCAAAGGTGCAACCTTTGTAGATATGTGGCAAAACTTTGTTGCGTTGGGTGCTTTTGCTTTGGGATTCAATACCTTAGCTATTCTTACTTATAAAAAACAGGCTTAGTGCTTAAGTCTGCTCTTCCATAATAATGCCACCACCCAATACTATGCCATTGCGATAGAAAGTTGCAGCTTGACCAGCAGCTATGGCAGTCAGCGGTTCGTGGAGGATAACATGTAGGGTGTTGTCTGACAATAGTGTAACGGTGCAGCTGTTTTCTTGCTTGCGGTAGCGGATTTTTACAGTGATATTCTCCTGCCCTAAGAGAAGGTCGGGGTTGATGATATTCCAACTCTTCAAACGCATCTCAGTGCGCTCTAATGATTTTAGACTGCCAAGTACTATCTTATTATCTGATGGAATAATCTCTTTTACAAAGACCGCTTTGTTTAGGTCAATACCTAAACCTCTCCTTTGACCAATGGTGTAAAATGGATATCCTTCGTGCCACGCTATAAAGTTACCCTGTTCATCAACAAATTTACCCTTTTTAATAGCCTCAGGTGGCACATTGTTACGAAGGAATGTGCGATAATCCATCGGGCAAAAGCAGACCCCAATGCTGTCTCTCTTTTGGGCAGCCTTTAGAAATCCGCGCTCTTGAGCTATCTCACGAACATGAGTTTTTGTTAACCCGCCTATCGGTAAAAGCATTCGCTCTAAAATATCTTGTGGCAGCCCCCATAAGAAGAATGATTGGTCTTTGTTCTCATCAATTCCGGCGGCAATGTGCCAATAGCCATCTATGTACTGTCTCTGCACATAGTGTCCGGTCGCTAAGTGGTAAATCCCCATCTTGTCTGCCAATTGACGAAGTAGCGACCATTTTAAGTAGTTGTTACAAAGGGTGCAAGGAACCGGGGTGCGCCCAGCCATGTATTCGCTGATAAAATAGTCAATTATGGTTGATTGAAAAACCTCTCGTTGGTCATATTCAATATGTTCAATTCCTAAATGACGGCATAAGTCGCGGGCATCATCCAAATACTCTCTATCTCCCTCCTTTTCGTAAAAACGGAATGTTACACCTGTCACTTCATACCCGGCATCTTGTAGAAGAAGGGCAGCTACAGAGCTGTCCGTTCCACCACTCATACCCAGCAAAACTCGTCTATTCGGTATCATAAGTGCAAAGATAGTTACAATAAATGAGAATAGCTTGCATCTGATTATTTTTCTGCTCGGT
>JAZNTY010000152.1:0-3685 GCA_045592005.1 Alistipes sp.
ATACTCAAAAAGCCGATATAGCTCCCTGGTCTATCGGGGCTCAGGACTTTGGTCGGTTTATGTGTGATATTTTTGATATATGGGTCAAAAACGATGTAGGCAAGCGTTATGTGCAGCTCTTTGATGCCACCCTCGCCCTTATGGTCGGCGTGCAACCATCTGTATGCTCACTCTGTGAAACCTGCGGTAGTGGTCTTACGGTAGAACATAACGGCGATGTCTACTGTTGCGACCACTTTGTATACCCAGAATATAAAATAGGTAATATCCACACCGACCGTCTCGCCGACCTTGCCTATTGCGACCGACAATTTGAGTTTGGAGTTGCTAAACGAGCCCTGCTCCCACGCGAATGTCGTCACTGCAAATTTTATAATCTATGTCACGGAGAGTGTCCAAAACATCGATTTGTCAAGGACAATACGGGCGAATACGGTAAAAACTACCTCTGCGACGGCTATAAGCTATTTTACAACCATACTTCATCGGCTATGGAGCGGATGAAAAATCTTATCCTCAATGGCAAACCCGCTGCCGAGATTATGAAATGATAGTGATTTGTATGTTGTCAGCGGTTAGACACCTCGATAGCTGAAGCACTCAAACCACGGATTGCGCAAATCTTCCTTATTGTATAGTAGTGGCTGATGGGTCGAGATGGAGTGGGTACAACCACCTGACTCGGAGAGGATAAGTTCCGCAGCGGCAGTATCCCATTCGTAAGTATGTGTTGTGCGAGGATAGTAGTCGATACTACCCTCTGCCAACAAGCAGAATTTATATGAACTTCCCTGCTCAATGACTTCCACGCACTCCTTTTGCTGTTTGACAGCCTCTATAAGTTGGTCTGTTTCGGGTGTTTGGTGTGAGCGGGAGACTGCTATACGATAGGTGTCGTGAGTGCTGCTACTAAGTGGCAGTTTTTGCCGTTTAGCACATATATCATCATAGGTATAGTTAGCATCTGCTGCCGGTGCGATATTTTCTATTAAAAATGCTCCTATTTGACGACTTGCCACATACGCCTTTTGCAGATATGGTACATAGACTACCGATGAGACACACTGCCGGTCTGCCATAAGGGCTATATTGACGGTAAATTCATTATTTCGTTTAATAAACTCCACAGTGCCATCAAGTGGGTCAACAAGCCAAAAGAGTTCCCAATTACGGCGTTCGTCATAGAGCATTTGACGACCCTCCTCCGAGAGTATAGGTATACGGGTTTGACCTAAGCACTCCTTAATCTTCTCGTGCGACAAACGGTCGGCGAGGGTTAAAGGGGTACGGTCGCTTTTGACTCTGATGTCGTAGTTATTAGAGTCTTTATAGACCTCCATAATCTCCCAGCCGGCGCGCACGGCGGCATTAAAGGCTTGAGGGAGCAGATAGGCTCTGATATCGTCTGATAACATATAGGTATAATAGGTTTACCAAAGATAGTAATTTTCTTTGCAAGTTCAAAGGAGTCTCATAATATTTGACGCCAAAAAGTCGAAAAAATTATATTCTGCTCTCTCTGCAATATTGAGACTCTGTATCTCAAGGGGGCGAGAAGTTGTCATAGGGTAATCTATATGGAGCATTTTATGGTCAGGCAGTGCCTTTTTACTAAAAGGAAAGCCACCGACAGAGTGCCAATATGTCCGACTTACAAGAAAGCTATTTTTCTCATTTGTAGTGACAACATCCACATTACCCAGAGGGTGCTCTGTCAGCATCTGAACCATATATGATATAGTATTAGGCATCAAATATCTGCCATTGGGCAGTGTAAGCAGATAGTTGTGCAAGGTATGCTCTGCGGCAAGATTTATAAGCTCTGCAAGGCTCTGATGTTCAGCCGTGGCGACAAGAACAAGACGGCGATAGCAGAGCTTTGAGGAGCGGTAGACCACAACCTTATCCATCACTTGCGGAGTGAGGGAGTATCTTAATATAAGGTGGGCTATAAGATTTATCCGCTGACAAGTATTTAGAGTCACAACTACTTCGCTCTTAGGATATTGACAAGAGAGCAGACTCCGAACCACATCTATATTTTTAGGTGAGGGACAGAGTATAGAGACACCCACGCCGCCAATAGCCTCACTTTGTGCCGCAGCGGAGAGTGCCAACAGTCGCATACGGGTAAATAGGTTACGCCGAGCGACGATTTTTACCGTCGCAAGAGCCATAGCAATGGCTACAAGAGTAGTAATAAGAGGTGCTATCATATCAATTTATGGGACCAGCCCACTGTATATCGGAGTTAAAAGAGGCTAAAGCATCTACCGCCTCTTGATAGAGAGGATGGTTTTTCTTGGCGACAATCTCAGCTATATGGTTACGACTCTCCACAATACCAAAACGGCGCACAAGAGCTATGCCGAGCAACTGCATATTGTAGTTCTCGGAGACAAGCAACGGCGTATATGGTATTAGACAGAGCCCTCGACAGAGCACGGTAAGCAACTGAGCCACCTGCGCGTGCGAGAGGGGCTTGCGCATCTTGGATATAGCGATAATTGCCAACTCAGGTTTAGCTGCCACAAGCGCCAATAGTGCATAAAACCGAACCTGCTCCGAGTGGTCATTCATAAATGGCAGCAGATAACGCACAGTACTCTGACTAAGTGGGAGGTGCGCCAACAGAGAGAGCAGATAAGCCCGCTGCTGACGACTACAACTCTTTAATGCTCGACGGAGAAGATAGTTTTCGATACGGTAATAGCGTATAATTACCGGCAACATTCTGTCACTCTGGGTATCAATATTGGCAGAGACAAAGACCACGCACTGCACAAAGTTACTTTTCGATATTCCATTTCTCAACCCGCCTACATCACCACCATTGGCGATAAAGGCAGCTATGCGCTCTATTACCACACTTTGGTTCTCCACCGAGCGAAACATAAATACCCTATAGACCCACATAAACACCGCACCCATAAGGATGGCGATAAGCGATAAAATTATCATTTGCTATAGACCTTTTTACGCAACCTACAAGGCGATAGTGGCAACAATATATATTCATCCACCCCTGCATCAAGTAGCGATAGAACCACCGATTGGTCAATTACTGTCGATAGTACAAATATACGCGGGCGAGTCGCAAAATGCGTTCGCAGCATAGACACTGTAGCAGAGCCATCCATAAACAGACGATAGTCCTCAATAATAACGCAATCGAAGAGCTTATCTCTACACCTCTTAAATAGGGCACTGCGCGAAGTTACACTCTCCACCTCCACACCTTGTCCGGTAACCATTCCCACAATCATAGCCCTCATTCTAAAAGAGGGCGAATAGACTAAAATTCTTATCATAGTTCCCCCTCATCAGCCAAAAATATGCCAAACTACACCGACAGCCCTGCAAAAAAAGAGAACTAAAATGTGACAAAAAATTTGCGCGAACAAAAAATAATATTTACCTTTGCAGGCATTTTGTGTTAGAATGCACTTAAAAAGTTTAATAAATGTTTGTAATTGTAGAGATTGCAGGTCAGCAGTTCAAGGCTGAGAAAGGTCGAAAACTCTATGTTCACCGTCTTGAGGGAGAGGTTGACTCTACCCTGAGTTTCGACAAGGTCCTGCTCGTGGAGAACGACGGTCAGGTTAAGGTAGGCGCACCTGTTGTAAAAGGCGCTTCCGTAAAGGCAAAAATTCTTAAGCACCTGAAGGATGACAAGGTCCTGGTG
>JAZNTY010000153.1:0-5788 GCA_045592005.1 Alistipes sp.
GTTAATAGAGTATCTAAGACGACAAGCAGTGCCAGTGTGTTGGTGGTAAAGTTAAGCAGGCTAAATGCAAGCAGAACCATCGCTGTCTCCTTAATAAGGGTGGCTACCAATAGTTTCCAGATGTCTCCAATGGTGCTGTGACGAATAATAATGCGATGTGTACGCATTATCAAGATAGCAATAATGGTGGAGAGTATGTTCAAACCGGCAACCTTGACAACTGTATTGAGGGGGATGCTATCTGGAATGGTAATGATGTCTATACATACCAAAGTCAGCATAGTTGCTATAAAAGAGACGAGGATATCTATTACAGCAATGACGCTTGAACTTACATATCGCTCAATTGCATATTTTTTTATTATATCTACAAAACTAAGCATAAGACTTAAGTTAAAGTTGAATGGACATAATTATCAACAAACAAAGTTATAAAATTTTTCTAAAACATAAACAAAAAATGGTGCAAAAAAAGCTGCCCCATCGGACAGCTTTATCGATTTTAGAGTCTAAAAGTTACGCTACTTCGACAAATACACACTCAATGCCCACCTTCTTGAGCAACTCAAGACCATCTTCGCAACGGTATTTTTCGCCATATACTACGCGCTTGATACCGGCTTGAATAATCAATTTAGCACACTCAATACAAGGAGAAGCTGTGATATAGAGTGTAGCGCCGTCGCAGTTGTTGGCGCTCTTAGCGACTTTGGTTATGGCATTTGCTTCGGCGTGGAGTACATATGGCTTTGTTTGACCCATATCGTCCTCACAGATATTCTCAAAGCCTGAAGGTGTACCGTTATATCCGTCAGAGATAATCATCTTATCCTTGACTATCAGTGCGCCAACTTGACGGCGTACGCAATATGAGTTTTCTGCCCATATACGCGCCATTTTGAGGTAACGAATATCGAGTTGTCGTTGTTTCTCTTCAGCGTAACCCATAATCTGCTATTTTCCGTGACAGTGTTTGTACTTCTTACCACTACCGCAAGGGCAAGGGTCATTACGACCAACCTTCTTCTCTACCTGTATAGGCGCCGGTTTGCTTTTCTCAGCCTGACCAGCAGCTGCGGCAGCTGCCATACGCGAAGCCTGAAGCTTGTTTACATCGACCTTAGCCTTCTGTTGGCGAGCACGCTGTATAGATTCTGGGTTCTGCTGCTGCACAGGAACATAAGCCTTGTTAAGCACTGCAAGAACATCGCGGTTAATCTTCTCCAACATCTTAGAGAATAGGGTAAAGGACTCAAATTTATAGATAAGCAGTGGATCTTTCTGCTCATACGATGCATTTTGAACGCTCTGACGCAAATCGTCCATTTCGCGCAGGTGCTCACGCCAAGCATCATCAATCATTGTAAACATCACAACCTTAGTGAATGAGCGGAAAATCTCAGCACCGTCTGTATCTTTACACTTTTGCAAATCTACAGGAACATTGTAGCCCAAATGACCATTTGTGAGCGGGAAGTACATCTTGCCTTCCAGATTGTCCTTGCGCTCCTCATATATGCGGGTCATTACCGAACGAACAGTGTCTGCCACAGCCTTAGCTCGACGAGCGTAGAGAGCCTGTAAGTCTTTAACTATAAGTTCTATAAGCTCCGAACGATTAAGCTTCTTATATGCCTCCTGGTCGATTGATAGTTGCATACCAACCTCACGAATAAGCTCAAAGTTGAAGTACTCAAAGTCGTCGTCCTCATGGTTGTTCATAAACGCCTCGGCAAAGTCGTACATAAGGTTGTTGAGGTCAATCTCAATACGCTCGCCATAGAGAGCATTGCGACGACGAGTATATATAACCTCACGCTGAGAGTTCATAACATCATCATACTCCAACAGACGCTTACGAATACCAAAGTTGTTCTCCTCGACCTTCTTTTGTGCGCGCTCTACAGCTTTAGACATCATTCCGGACTCGATTGCCTCGCCATCCTGAATACCCATACGGTCCATCATCGCAGCAATACGGTCAGAGCCGAATAGACGCATCAAATCATCCTCAAAAGAGACAAAGAAACGGCTTGAACCTGGGTCTCCCTGACGACCGCTTCGTCCACGGAGCTGACGGTCCACGCGGCGCGACTCGTGACGCTCTGTGCCGATAATGGCAAGACCGCCTGCATCTTTAACCTCCTGCGTAAGCTTAATATCGGTACCACGACCCGCCATATTGGTAGCAATGGTAATCTGTCCTGGACGACCAGCCTCGGCAACAATCTGAGCCTCTAATTGGTGCTGCTTAGCATTGAGGACATTGTGTTTGAGACCGCGCATTTTGAGCATACGGCTCAATAACTCCGAAATCTCAACCGAGGTAGTACCTACAAGCACCGGACGACCCTGCTTTACAAGTGCATCAATTTCGGCGATAACTGCATTGTATTTCTCGCGCTTAGTCTTGTAGATAACATCATCTTGGTCAACGCGCTGTACGGGCTTGTTGGTCGGAATGACAACCACATCAAGCTTATAGATGTTCCAAAACTCTGAAGACTCTGTCTCCGCAGTACCGGTCATACCCGCCAATTTGTTATACATAGGGAAGTAGTTCTGGAGGGTAATGGTCGCAAAGGTCTGTGTCGCAGCCTCAACCTTAACACGCTCCTTAGCCTCAATAGCCTGATGTAGACCGTCAGAGTAGCGACGACCGTCGAGAATACGACCTGTCTGCTCGTCAACAATCTTGACTTTATTGTCCATAACCACATATTCTACATCCTTTTCAAACATAGCGTATGCCTTAAGAAGCTGATGTACGGTGTGTACGCGTTCGGACTTTATAGAGTATTCGTTTATCAGTTCGTCCTTCTTCTGAGCCTTCTCCTCAAGTGATAGCTCCTGTTGAGCCTCAAGCTCAGCAATCTCGGCACCAATATCAGGGAGTACAAAGAAACCATCCTCCTTGAAGTACTTTGAGAGCACCTCATGACCCTTATCTGTCAGCTCTACGGAGTTCATCTTCTCGTCAATGACAAAGAATAGCTCGTCTGTAATCTCCGGCATACGGCGGTTATTGTCCGCCATATAGATATTCTCGCTCTTCTGTAACTGAACCTTGATACCCTGCTCGGAGAGGAACTTAATGAGAGCCTTGTACTTTGGCAAGCCCTTGTATGCGCGCAACATAAGTATACCAGCCTCGTCCATCTGACCTGCGGCGGCAAGTTCTCGCGATTGGGTAACTAACTGTGTCACAAAGTTCTTTTGCAACCCGTATAGATGCTGGATGGCAGGACAGTACTGTTCAAACATCTGGTCCTCGCCCTTAGGTACAGGACCTGAAATGATAAGTGGAGTACGCGCATCGTCAATCAATACTGAGTCTACCTCGTCGACAATGGCGTAGTTGTGCTTACGCTGCACAAGGTCTGCCGGCGATGATGCCATATTGTCACGCAGATAGTCAAAACCATACTCGTTGTTTGTACCAAATGTAATGTCAGCCATATAAGCTTTTCGACGAGCATCTGAGTTTGGTTGATGCAGGTCAATACAGTCTACTGACAGTCCATGGAATTGATAGAGCGGACCCATCCATTCGGCATCACGACGAGCCAAATAGTCGTTCACGGTAACCATATGAACACCCTTGCCAGGAAGCGCATTAAGGAATACCGGTAGGGTAGCGACTAATGTCTTACCCTCTCCTGTAGCCATCTCGGCAATCTTTCCTAAGTGGAGCACAACACCACCAAAGAGCTGCACATCGTAGTGAACCATATCCCACTTGATATCATTACCACCGGCAGTCCACTGTGTAGAGTATATTGCCTTATCGCCATTGATGGTAACAAAATCCTTAGCCGCAGCAAGGTCGCGGTCAAAAGCTGTAGCGGTAACCTCTACGGTGTCGTTCTCAGCAAAACGACGAGCGGTATCTTTCATGATGGCAAACGCCTCAGGAAGTATCTGCTTTAGAATATCCTGAATTTTATCCTTGACAATACCTTCGGTCTTTTCAATATCCTTAGATATGCTCTCCTTCTCAGATATAGAGATGTTCGAGTCCTCAAGACGAGCTTTTTGTTGCTCTATATGCTTCTCGTCAGCCTCTATATGTTGAGCAATCTGACGACGAAGAGCGGCGGTGCGCTCTCGGAGCTGGTCATTTGTCAACTCCTTAATTTTGGGGTATATCTCCTTAATTTTCTGAACATAAGGTTCAACCTCCTTACGGTCCTTATCGGCTTTGCTGCCGAAGAAAAACTTAATTACGCTCGATAAAATATCCATAGTACTAAAATTTATCTATATAATCGCGCAAAGATAATAAAAATTCCTCAAAGTGCAAAACAAAATAGGTGTGTTGTGGTTCTTGCAATTCATAACTGTCAATGTGGTCGTAGCTATTCATAAAATTAGAGGTACCCGCAAGGGCACCTCTAATCACTCTAAAATAGCTCGCCGTCTTTAGTTTGTGGAGCCAGACCAAGATGCTCGTATGCTAATTGTGTGACCTCTCTGCCTCGTGGTGTGCGTTTGAGGAAGCCCTCCTTTATGAGAAATGGCTCATAGACCTCTTCAAGAGTGCCAGCCTCTTCGCTAACAGCTGTGGCTATGGTATTTAGACCTACCGGACCGCCACCAAATTTGGCAATTATGGTCGATAAAATCTTGTTGTCCATCTGGTCAAGACCTCTGGAGTCGATATTGAGTGCATTAAGGGCTATACGAGTTATATCTAAGTCGATATGTCCCTCTCCTTTAACCATGGCAAAGTCTCTTACACGGCGTAATAGCGCATTGGCGATACGAGGGGTGCCTCGTGAGCGTAGAGCAAGTTCTGTGGCGGCATCGTCATCTATAGATATGCCGAGAATTGCAGCAGAGCGCTTAACGATGCGATTTAGTACCGAAGCATCATAATACTCTAAATGGCAGGTTATACCAAATCGTGCGCGTAGTGGTGAAGTAAGTAGTCCGCTACGCGTTGTAGCTCCAATAAGTGTAAATGGTGCTAATTCAATCTGTATCGAGCGGGCTGCCGGACCCTTATCTAAGACAATATCTATCTTAAAGTCCTCCATTGCTGAGTAGAGGTACTCTTCCACAATGGGACTTAGACGATGAATTTCGTCAATAAATAGCACATCGCCCGCCGATAGGTTTGTTAGTAGACCGGCTAAGTCGCCAGGCTTGTCAAGCACCGGACCGGAGGTAACTTTCATCTGTGCGCCCATCTCGTTGGCGATAATGTTGGCAAGTGTGGTCTTGCCTAATCCTGGAGGTCCGTGCAGTAGCACATGGTCCAATGAGTCGCCACGCATAAGTGCCGCCTTGATAAAGACCTTTAGGTTGTCGACAGTTTTATCCTGACCTGAAAATTGTTCAAGGTCTTGGGGACGAATTCTGTTTTCAAATTCACTGTCGGACTCTGTTCTCCTGATATCCATAGTAGGTTATTTTTGGCAAAGATAAGAAAAAGTAGTAGATAATTCAATAATAGTTTGTATTTTTTTTGTACTTTTGAAATCAAATGACTATATTTGCTATTTGAATAGTTCTGAGGAAGGATACATAGTTATTAGGATAGTCATCGGTTGAGTTATATTTTGTTATATCTTGTGAGTTTGCTCACAAAAGCATAGAACAAAATATAACCACTCAAATAAACTTTGAGTGGTTCGCACCGAAAAATAGTAGTTCCGAGCGGATTCGAATGGCTTTAGCCATCACTGAGGGAGTTCCGAAGTCACCGCAGGTGGTTCGGGTAAAACGACCGAAGTAACCGCGCTTAAGGTGAGAGTCGTCGGAATGGTGCGAACAATCATCGGTT
>JAZNTY010000154.1:0-2476 GCA_045592005.1 Alistipes sp.
TTTACCATATCTCCGCCGCTGACACAAGAGGCAAGAACGAATGCTGATAAGAGCATTACGATAATAAGATTGATTTTTTTCATAAATTTATAAATTTATTGATTTGTTTGTAAAATACTTGTCAATACACCGCAAATTTTAATAAAAACGCTAAAACTAAAAAATCTTCGCGCGCGATTGGTGTGATTATTAGTGTGAGGTGTCTAAAAAGAGGTATGAATAGAAAGAAAAAAGCGGCATAAGCCGCTCTATACTACAACTATAGTCCTTGTTGTTCTCCACTTTCTAACCAAGCCAAGAAGTCGGAAGTCTTGCTACGACTGACAAAAGAATCAATATCACTTGCCGGCTTAAGGGTTAGTTTAATGCGATTGCCAAGTCGTTTTGCGACATTTCCAACAGCCTTGTCGGCTACGATACAACTGCGAGAGATGCGGAAAAATACTGCCGGATTAAGCTCCTTGCTAATAGTGTCCAAAGAGATATCCATAAGGTACTTTTCGCCATTTAGAGTCATTAGATATGTGCAACCATCTTCGCTGTAGAAATAGGCGATATTGGATGTTTCAATCATCACTATTTTGTCGTTATATCGGAGTAGATATCGCTGCTTGTATCGCTTACTCTCCGAGGATATAGCGCTCCTGAGAGTATCAATATCTACATTATCTAAACTCTTAGCTTTGCGGTTACGACAACGCTCTAAAGCGCGTGATAGGTCCGATATGCTTACGGGTTTTAGAAGGTAGTCAATAGAGTTTATCTCAAAAGCCTTGACTGCATAGTTGTTATAGGCTGTGACGATGGTAACCGGGCAGGTAATTTTTACCCTGTCAAATATATCAAAACATTTGCCATCCGAGAGCTCTACATCCATAAAAATGAGATCAGGCTGTGTAGTACAGTTATTGAGCCAATTGACGCTTTTATCCACGCTGTCAAGCACTCCGCAGATTTTTATATCTTCGAAGTTGCTGGTTAACATTCTAACAAGCGCTTGTTGTGCAACTAACTCATCTTCAATAATAAGTACATTCATAGATAGGTTTATATTAGTGGTAGTTTTACTTCAAAAAAGTTGTCGGTTTTGGTTATAATTATATCTTTACCGATGGCGGCAATATACTGTTTAGATATATTTTTCAGACCAACTTTCGTACTCTCCGAACTTGAACTCTTAAGCTGGAGATTATTGCGAACAATAACATATTGCTCATCGCTATTAAGCCGTATATTGAGAGGTTGTTCAGCTCGCACTATATTGTGCTTAAAAGCGTTTTCTATCAGCACCTGAAGACTGCATTGAACGACGAGTCGCTGTAGGGTGGAGGAGTCGATATTCGCCTCTATTGTAAAACTATTAGGAAAGCGTACTTTTAATAGGTCAATATATTGATCTATAAAGTCTAACTCCTCCGATAATCTTACGAGATGCTCATTCTCATTTTGCAACATATATCTATATAGCGATGCGAGTTTTCGAACATATTCGCACGCCTTCTCATTTTGCCCCTCCTCGATTAACCCATTAAGAATGTTTAGTGAGTTAAAGAGGAAGTGCGGATTTACCTGCTGTTTGAGAATATTATACTGAAATTGTGCCAAACGGCGCTTCTCTTGTTCATTTTCAATGCGGCTGCGAGTTTGATATACATAGGTTATCACAACAATGATTACATAGGTTACAAGGCTGGCGAGAATGGAGATTGAGAAGAGTTGTATAAAAGTCGCCTCCTTGAACGGCTCTGAGGCGATAAATGGGATGTTGTAGCCGATTATAAAAGTTGTGATGGTAGCGATAAGTATAGTTTCCGAAATAATACCCACCATATAACCTAATGGGCTTGATAACCAGCTATAACGACCGCTAAGGATGTGGTATATAATATTGCCACAGACGAGGATGATGATTGCCAAAGAGTTGCTAAATAGCAACTTAAGAGATAGGTTGACCGCCTCCTCGGAGAGCATATTACCAAAGATTTTGGAGTATATGACGCGAATAAGCAGTAGACCTATCAGTAGTAGTATAAGAGGCAAAAAATTAGGTAGCCAGACCCTATTCTTCTCATTTCCCCCCCCCAAATAGTTGAATAAAATCAGTAATGAAAAACCTATTATTTCGGTAGTGGCAAACGATGTTAAAGCGTGTTGTATGGGCACCGGAATGAGGGTTGTGAGAAGCTCTGCGCCGTATGTTCCGATGACAAAGCCGAGGATATTGCCGGCGATGACACAGGTTGCAATCATTCCTAAACCTTGCCCCTTGCGTGTCGCTATAAGGGCAATCATAGATACAGTGGCAACTGTTAATAACAATTCGTCTGTAACATTGAGCCAAGCACACAGCAAAACGATGATTGCGTGCAGTAGTGCGAAGATGTGAATGATATGTGCGCAACGAATAGTCTTCATATAAATTATAAATTCAACTTCAAATTTAATACAAAAAAATCGATAAAACAAACAATTTGTA
>JAZNTY010000155.1:0-4158 GCA_045592005.1 Alistipes sp.
GCTTGGCCTCCGACTTATAGAAGCAGATGACAATAACAACCCTGTAAAGATAGATGATATTGGTTGTAGAATAGTTCCAATAGATAGCGCTGAACTTGATAATTTTGTCAAAGGTAAGGCTATATCAAAGAATGCTGACCGTACACAAAAGCGAACTCTACGCAAAGGATATGACCGTTATCAGCAGCGCAAAGAGTCGTTGAAAAAGTTCCTTAAGTCACTCGGAATAGAGTATGCCTCAACACTGAGCGGTTTGACTCCCACACAATTATGGGGACTTAGAGCAAAAGCAGTGTCGGAGCAGCTATCGCTCGCAGAATTGGGTAGAGTACTACACCATCTAAATCAAAAGCGAGGTTATAAATCGGTCAAGGGCGAGTTGGACGATAAAGAGCAGTCTAAATATGTTCAGGAGGTTAAAGATAACTACTCCAAAGTGATTGAACAAGGTCAAACCATTGGGCAATATCTATTTGAAAAGTTGAGTACTATACCTGCCTTTAGGTGTAAGAATATAGTATTCCCGCGCGATGCATATATTGCGGAGTTTGACAGAATTATGGCTACTCAAAAGTGTTTCTATCCGCAAATATTGACTGATAATGTAATTAATAAACTCCGTAATGAGATTATATATTATCAGCGAGCTCTAAAGTCGTGTAAACATCTTGTATCTAAATGTGAATTGGAGCGGCGAAGTTATGTAGTTGATAATAAGAGTGTTGTGTGTGGACCAAATGTAGCCCATCGCTCTTCTCCGCTGTTTCAGGTTTGTAAAATATGGGAGAGTATCAATAATATTGTCTTAGAGGACCGTAGAGGCGAGCATTATCATATAACCCTTGAACAAAAGCAGCGCATTTTCGAGGAGATGAATACGGAAAAGGAGAACTTTAAGGCGAACGATTTATACAAAATTCTCGGTGTCAAGAAAAATGACGGCTGGTTAGTAGGTAAGGCACTTGGAAAAGGCTTGCAGGGGAATACTACATATCTGGCAATCGCCAAAGCTCTAAAAGAGTATCCGGATGCAGAGTCGCTGTTGAAATTTGACCTAAATATCGTTGATAGTGGTAGGGTAAATACAGATACAGGAGAGATACTTCCAATAATTGACGAGCGGATTGAAAGCGAACCATTGTATCGCTTGTGGCACGCTATGTACTCAATATCTGAACCGTTAAAGCTGAGAGAAACTCTTAAGAAACAGTTTCACATAGATAGTGACGATGTGCTTGACAGATTATGCAATATTGACTTTACTAAGTCTGGCTATGGAAATAAATCAACACGCGCTATACGCCGTGTGTTGCCATTCTTGATGCAGGGCGAGTGTTATTACAAAGCCTGCCAAGCTGCTGGATATAAGACTGATACAAAGAAGCAGAATGAGAACAGAGAGTTGCTTACCTCCCTCAAACAAATAGAAAAGGGAGAACTTCGACAACCTGTAGTTGAGAAAATTCTCAACCAAATGATAAATGTTGTCAACGCCTTGATGGGTAAATACGGTGGAAACTTTGATGAAATTCGAGTCGAACTTGCTCGTCAATTAAAACAGAGCAAGGAGGAGCGCGAAATGGATAGCAAAAATATCTCCTTAAATCAGAAAGAGAATGACCGTTGCGCCAAGCTAATATCAGAAAACAATCTTACTCCGACGCGTTCCCGTATCCAGAAGTATAAGATGTGGGAAGAGACGGGTAAGAAATGTATGTATTGTAATAATACAGTTACTGCCTCTCAATTCCTAAAAGGATATGGCGTAGAGGTTGAACATATTATTCCAAAGTCGTTAATTTTTGACGATAGCTTCTCAAATAAAGTCTGCGCTTGTAGAGAATGTAATCAAAAAAAGGGCAATATGACTGCCTACGACTATATGAAGTCAAAGGGCGAGGAGGAGTTGCAAAAATATATAAACCGAGTAAATGAGCTAGCCGACAAGTATAACCCATATCCTAAAGATAGTAGTTGTAGAACGGGCATATCTAAGGCAAAAAAGATAAAATTACTAACTCCTGCCAAAGATATCCCGACAGATTTTATAGACCGTCAGTTGCGCGAAAGCCAATATATTGCTAAGAAATCTCGTGAAATTCTGCAAGCTTGTTGTCATAATGTAGTGGCAACAAGTGGTAGTGTTACAGACTTTTTACGACATATCTGGGGTTATGATAAGATTTTACATAGGCTTAATTTGCGCCGATATAGGGAAGGTGGTCTTACAGAGTTTGTTGAGGTTGATAATAACGGGGGCGTACATAAAGAGGAGCGTATCAAAGATTGGTCCAAGCGACTTGACCATCGACATCACGCTGTAGATGCACTTACTATAGCCCTAACCCGTCAAGGATACATTCAAAGACTCAATAATTTGAGCACCCTTAAAGATGAACCTAAATTTGGTGTTGAAAAACAGGGTGTGGAGTATCATCACAAACGCTCTGGGCTTGAAAATTATATCCTCGCACAACCCCATTTTACTACCGAAGAGGTACAAACCGCCGTTTCGGCTATTGCTGTCTCTTTCAAAGCTGGTAAAAAAGTTACCACTCCAGGCAAACGATATGTATATAGGGGTGGAAAACGCACGGTCGCCCAGCGCGGCATTTTAATTCCACGCGGAGCCTTAAGCGAGGAGAGTGTTTATGGTCAGATTTGCAATAGTGAAACAAGAGAAAAGGACTATGTAATTAAATACCCATTATCAGACTTTATAGGAGGTAAGACACCTAAGAAACCAGATATTATTATAGATAAAAATATAAGAGAGCGTGTTGAAAATCGCTTAAAAGAATATAGTGGAAATATAAAGCAAGCATTTGCTAAGCCACTGCTTGACCATCAGGGACGCCAAATTCGTAGCGTGCGCTGTAAGACGGGTCTTTCGGTAGTTGTTCCTCTTCGTCGAAATAAGTCTGGAGAGGCAATCGCTTTTGTAAAGCCTGGTAATAACCATCATGTGGCAATATACGAAGACCAAAATGGAGTGCTGCAAGAGCATATTGTAACCTTCTGGCACGCTGTGGAGCGCAAGAAGTATAAACTGCCTGTTATTATCACAAATCCATCTGCGCTTGCTGATAATACTACAGATAGTATGAGCAACGAATTTTTGGAACAACTACCAGACTCTCGATGGAAGTTTAAGATGTCTATGCAGCAAAACGAGATGTTTATTCTCGGTATGACAGACGAAGAGTTTAACGATGCCATGGCTGCTAAAGACTATGCCTGTCTAAGTAAATATCTGTATAGGGTGCAGAAACTATCAGCAAAGAATTACGCATTTAGACACCATATAGAGACCTCTGTTGATGATAAATATAATGGAACTAAAAATGAATTGTTGTCAAAACAACTTAAAAAACTTATTGTAATACAGAGTTTCCCAGCTTTAGAGCGTATTAACCCGCACAAAGTAAAAGTTACACTACTTGGAGAGATTATAGGCAATGATTAAGCGTACATTATATTTTGGTAATCCGGCATATATTGGTCAACGGCTTGGTCAGTTAGAGATAAAAATTCCGGCTGTTGAGAAGAGTAATATGTCTGAGCAATTCAAGGAGTCGACTTTGCGTACGGTTCCGATTGAGGATATTGGCGTGGTAATACTTGATAATCGTCAAATAACCATAACTCACGGCGCAATGGAAGCGCTGTTGGATAACAATGTTGCTATTATAACTTGCGACAAGAACCGTATGCCTGTGGGGTTGATGCTGCCGTTAGATGGAAATAGAACCCAAAGCGAGAGATTTCAAGATCAGATAGAGGCATCTGTGCCACTTAAAAAGCAACTATGGCAACAAACTGTGCAGGCAAAGATTGCAAATCAGGCGGCATTACTCTCGGATGTAAAACAATGCCAGGTTACAAATATGCTTAAGTGGGTCAACCAAGTAAAAAGTGGAGACGCGGATAATTTAGAGGGTAGAGCTGCGGCATACTATTGGCAAAATCTCTTTGGCGAAATCAACCACTTTCGTAGAGATAGAGATGGTGTGCCACCAAATAATCTGCTCAATTATGGTTACGCAATTCTCAGGGCTGTTGTAGCAAGAGCATTGGTTGGTAGTGGACTATTACCAACACTTGGAATACATCATCATAACAGATATAATGCATATTGTCTTGCAGATGATATTATGG
>JAZNTY010000156.1:0-15154 GCA_045592005.1 Alistipes sp.
CTGTAGCACAGATGTAACCTTTGGTGTCGTATTTGTCTTTGAAATCTTGCTTTAGGTCGGTATAGGCGTTATGAATAGAGTTGTATAACTCATCATAAGCCGCTTGAGATATGGCGCTACGATTTAGAGCCTGGCTTAGAATGTTATTTAGATGCTCATTTTGGCTGTCGGCAATGGCGCGCATAGTATTATTGTTGAACTTAACCACCTCAGGTAGACTGCGGTAGTTGCATCCCAAACTCTTTTGGTGTATAGGGGTGTTGTTTCGCTTGAGGTCTGTAGGGGCTATGGAGCGTAGAATATTCCAGTCACTACCGCGCCAACGATAGATAGACTGCTTAATGTCGCCAACAATAAGTACTGCCAAATCTGCACTTTCTGCAATGGCGTTGCGCAGCAGAGGTAGAAAGTTCTCCCACTCCTTGAACGATGTATCTTGAAACTCGTCAATCATAAACTTCTCAAAATGGTTACCCACCTTCTCATATATAAATGGGGCATCATCTTGAGAGGTTATCAACTTAGATATCGTATGTTTAGTTTGCGAGAGTAACATTGTATTCTGCTTGTTGCAGATGTCTATGGCATGGTTGTATAGGTCGTTGAGCAACGCAAAACTTCTAAAATTCTGACGCAAAAGGCGACAACTGTTAAATAGGTACTTTACCTGCTCATAGTTGTCAATAATCTCCGTCAACAACGGCTGTAATTGCTCAGCGATGTCGAGCATCTGGGATGTAGGCTTAATGGAACTCTTAAACCAACTCTTAGCCGGAGATGAGCATAGCTTTTGGATAGACGATTTTAGCTCAGGTATACTCTTGAGCGTAGCAAACTCTGCAAAAAAAACAGGTATGTTTGCCGCAAAGTTGTTGCTGTCAATGCCGCTACTGCTGATAATCTGTTCAGCCTGCTCAGCGAGAAGTTTTGTCGGCTCTATCTCCCTCTCGGTCGCCTCTATGTAGGCTTCGACCATCTCTTTGAGGTGCTGCTTGTCGCCGATAGCCTCAATAGCCTCTTTGGTCTGCTCGCGGAATATCTCCTTCTTGAGCTTCATTATACCCTTCTTCAGGTTCCACTGAACGCCCTCTTCAATATTCTCTTCGGCAAAGTCGAGCAACCACTCCCGTAGTTCCTCATTGCTGTCAACCTCGGATATTAGGTTGTCTATGCTCTTTTGTACTACCGGTGCAGTGTCTAACTCAATGGCGTAGTTTAGGTCGCCTCCTAACTCCTTGACAAACGCTCGGACAATGCGCTGAAAGAAGGTGTCGTTTGTCAATATTGAGAAGCGTGAGTAGTCGTGTAATATAGCATTGCGGACCCTTATGGCTCGCTTTTTGAGCTCCTGGTAGGTTAACCCTGTCTGCTCAATAAGCATCTCTGTAAACTCGCACTCTTTGCCGGTCGCTAAGTTGTTGAGTTGAGTGAGTATACGACTCTTCATCTCCTCTGTAGCCTTGTTGGTAAATGTTACGGCAAGAATAGAGCGATATGCGAGGTTCTTTTGCATGCCACCCTTGTCGGCAGGTTGGTCGCGTAGAACATCGTATATGTACTGATAGGCAAGATTAAAGGTCTTGCCTGAACCAGCACTTGCTGTTAATATTCGGGCTTTGAAAGAGTCGCTATTGTGCGCCATAAGTGCATATTTGGTGTAAAGATACCAAAATTCTTTCAGAATTTTATACTTAATGCAAAAAAGTTCCGCAAAGATGTGCTTTTTTGGTCTATACTTTGTACTTGAAGTAGCGAACACTTAAAACACAAGTATTATGAAACAGTCAGGCTTATGTATTGTAACGCTCTTAGGCGGGGCGTTAATGGGTGCAGCAATTACAATGTTGGTAACCCCAAAGACGGGTCGACAGATGCGCGACTCTATTAGAGATTTTATTACAGATGAGATGGAGAAGATGCGTTGCAAGTGCAACGACCCTGAACATCATCAAGCGGAACCTGTAAAGTAACGACAATGAGAGCAGATCGTCCCTTCTTTGTGCCGCTTGCCATAACGGTGGTGTCAACATTGATTGCCACAATACTCTTTGTTGCAGCTCTTGTGGCGTGGCTTGCCGAGTTTTTCGGCTCGTTCAAAATCCCTTGTTTGCTTGTGGGTGGTTTTATGGCAGTTATCGCCATAATCGTATATCGGGTCACGCTCAAGAGCTATTTTAACCAAATAGGCGAGGAGTTGAGGGTTATATACTCTGTCTCGCGTGTGGTTAGCGGATGGATAGATTGGGTAACAGCTCTGCTTGGTGGTGTAAAAGAGAGAGAGGAGACTGATTAGTCGGTCCCCTCTCTCTTGCCTTTGAATAGCAGCCTCTATTTGTAGTACTCCTCTAAACCTTTCTGAAGGAACTTTACAAACTCAGTAACCTCGAGGTTGTAACCTCGAGGTTCAACCAAAATCTGCTCATTTTTGCCCTGAAGCACATAGTAAGGCTGCGCATTGACACCAAAACGAGTCAGGGCGTAGTGAGCATTTACCTTGCCTAAACTCTTTAGAGTCTTGCCGTTGTCTGTAATAACCCACTCACTCTCCGGCAGGGTCATCTTGTCATCGGTGTATAGTGCGCAGATAACATACTGCTTGAGCAATTCCAAAACCTGAGGGTTACTCCATACGCGATCCTCCATTTCGCGGCAATTAACACAGCCGTGACCTGTAAAGTCGATAAATACGGGCTTATTTTCCTTTGCGGCATACGCCTCAGCCTCCTCTAAATCAAAGAAGCCGTTTAAGCCATGTGGTAGCTGGAGTTTATCGCCGTATTTTACACCACTTGCCGATGCTTGAGGCTGAGCTACTATGGTGTTGCGTGTCAGGTCAAAGTCGATGGTTGATCGCGGCGGTAGATAACCCGATAACTTGCTCAGCGGCGCACCCCACATACCTGGGATAAGATATACCACAAATGAGAATACCGCTATAGCAAGGGTTAGACGACCGACACTAAGGTGTGTCACTTCGCTGTCATGTGCAAAGCGTATCTTGCCGAGCAGATATAGACCCAATAGTGAGAATACAACAATCCATATCGCCAAATATACTTCTCGGTCAAGAATGCCCCAATGGTAAACTTGGTCTGCGACGCTGAGGAACTTAAAGCCTAACGCAACCTCGACAAATCCGAGCACCACTTTTACCGAGTTGAGCCATCCGCCACTTTTTGGTAGCTTCTTGAGTACCGATGGGAAGAAGGCGAAGAATGTAAACGGCAGCGCAAAAGTTATCGAGAAGGCAAGCATCGTGATAATCGGCTCCCAGAACTCTCCGGCTGTCGATTTGATAAGTACCGAACCGATAATCGGACCTGTGCAGGAGAATGATACCAATACCAATGTCAACGCCATAAAGAATATACCTGCAATACCACCCTTCTCGCTGTTTGCGTCACTCTTGTTTACCAACCATGAAGGCAGGGTAATCTCAAATGCGCCAAAGAAGGATGCTGCAAAGACCATAAATACTACAAAGAATAGTATGTTCGGCAACCAATGTGTTGCTAACCATTGGAAAATGTTGGCTGTTACCGCGCCGCCACCAATGAGGCGAGTGATGATGATTATCGCTGCAATGGGCAGAGTGTAGAGCAGAACGATAAATAGACCGTATAGTGAAGCATTTACTCTGCCCTTTGTTACAGAGCCGCTACTCTTCATAAAGAAAGATACCGTCATCGGAATCATTGGGAATACGCACGGAGTGACTAACGCCGCCAATCCCCAAATTATAGCCTCTAAAATCATTGCCCATAACGAGCCACTGCTGGCAGCATTTTTTACTGCCTTAACCTCCTCTGCTGGCTCTGTTGTTGCGACTTTATCTCCCACTTCGATAGCCATTTCAACTGCTGGCTCTGTTGTTGCGACTTTATCTCCCACTTCGATAGTCATTTCAACCTCGTCGGAAGGTGTGCAACTACTCTCGGTGCAAGCCTGGAATGATATCAGGGCATTTACCTCTCCGCCCTCGCCTTTGAGTACAATATCTTGCTCATAGAGAGCCTCGCCCTCATACTCGCCATAGTTGCCAAAAAACTCGTCAGCCGCAGGCTTTGCTGTCGATAGTGCGCGTAGCTGCCCGTTAAGCTCAACCTCTTTTGACGGGGTAAACTTAATAGTTGTCGGGGTCATTGCATGTGTGGCATCATAAATATGCCAACCGTCAGCAATTTCAGCCTTTACTACCAATGTGTAGTTGCCGTTACCATTATCCTTAACCTCGCTCTTCCACGCAACGGGACTCTGCTGAGCAGTCGCCGAGAACGCTACTAACGCAAGGATTGTTAGAAAGAAATTACGCATAGTACTATTTATTTGTTATATGATACAATAATAATCTTGCAAAAGTAGTTATTATTTTCAAAAAGTGCAACTGCTAAAAAACGAGAAAAATCGGCTTACTAATTTTTAGAACTCTGTAAATGTTCAAAAACACTTATTTTGGTCTAAAAGTTTGGAAAAGTCTAAAATGATATAGATATTTGCAAAAAGTAATGTTAGATATGTCAAATAATGAGCTTTTCCCGTACCGTATAGACCCTCTGCATCACTGCGATGGTGTCGACTATGTTGCTTGTAAAAATGCAGCGCTTATACACATTCATTCTCTTGACCAACTCATTGATAAAGAGATGAAATACCCAGCCCGACTCAATGGATTTGTAGTCTTTATCTGCACTGAGGGAGATGTTACCCTGCGGGTTCATACTTCCGAGCATAAACTATCCAAAAATACCGTTTTAATTGCGCCAACTTCTGTAATTGATTTTAAGGAGTGCCATAACTGTGAGCTCTATATTGCAGCGTTTAATAACGATTTTGCTGCCGATATGAATATTGATTTGAAGATGGTTATGCCACTTATCTCTTCTCTGCAAACGCATACCATTGTCCACGAAATCGAGAACGCTCAGTATATTGACGGTCTGCGCAAGACCTTCTTGGCTCTCTACTCAGCTTATGTGGAGCCGACTACTGATAATCAGACTATTATGCAGCTCCGCGAAATGAGCCTGCGCCATATGTATGCCGGTATGATTTACCGACTCTGTGAGTATGTTGCAGCCAAAAAATCTCTCACTGTCAATATCTCGCCAAAGGACCGTAGTGGCGACTATTTCCGCCGGCTTATCTCCCTGTTGCACCAAAACTACCGTACCGAGCGCAGTGTTGAATTTTATGCAGACCAAATGAATTTAACCCCAAAACACCTCTCCCGCGTTGTGCGTAGTTATTCGGGTAAATCGGTTCATCAATGGATAGACGAGTTTGTGGTTTTGGAGATTAAAAATCTGCTCAAATACTCCGATTTGTCCATTCAACAAATCTCCTATGAACTCAATTTCCCTAACCCTTCGTTTATGGGTCAATACTTCAAACGCATTACCGGCAAAACTCCGGGCGAATACCGTAGGGAGATATAGAATAAATAGACCGGCGCGCGCTATGATAGCTCGACGCTCTTAAGTTTAGTGGGATGCCAAGCCTGCTAAACTTTTTGTTTTTATTGCAGGACCTGTACCTGCTCTTGCTCAATTTTTCAGAGCCCGTTAACCTTTAATCTGCCGACAATTTTTGTGGTTCAAGCCGCTTTTGCTCCTCAAAGTAAAATATGGTCGATATTTTAACTGTTTTTGATGTTATTCAAGCCGTTTAATATCACAATGTGTAAAAAAACACTTTTTTTAAGAAAAATAATGCAAAAAGTGCGTTTAATTAAAAATTTATTTTTAACTTTGAAATCGGAAATAATATTTTTTAACCTAAAACATATCGTAATGAAAAAAGTCTACTTATTTATTGGCTTGATGCTCAGTGCATTAGCTGTAGGCTGTAACAATTCAAATGTCGATGGCACCGAACCAACTCCGGGCGTTGACAATAAAGTTGTTGTTACAGTAAATGCTACCCTTCCTGGCGACCTTACATGGGTTTCTGGCGACAAGGTTGCAATCAATGGTTTGGAGTCTGAGGCTGTTTCAGAGGCTGGCGCTGGCGCTGTTTCCTACGCTTTTGAGACCTCTAAGATTGAGGCTCCTGTAGTTGTTGTAGCTCCTTATAAGGTGCTCTCAGGTGCTAACGAGGTAACCTTCCCAGCTACTCAGTCTTTCGTGGCTGACGGTTTTGACCGCGAGGCTTACGCAATGGCGGGTTTTGCTCCAGAGCTTACTCCGGCTGCTGAGGATGATGATAACAACTTAGTTGCTGATGTTGTACTTAGTCCATTTGTTGGCGTTGTTTCTCTGCCATTGACTTTGGATCCGGCTACTGCTGAGGCTGCTGTTCTTGTTAAGAGCATCTCTTTCACAGCTCTTGGCGATGCTGCTCTCAACGGTACATGGAGCGCTGAGCCTACCACCTCTACTGATGAGGAGGGCGTTGTTAGCTACGATGTTAAGCTCACTGCTGTGTCTGTAGCCTCTTCAACTAACCTCAACTGCGGCGATGGTGTTGAGCTCAATACTGATGCTCCTGTTTACTTCAACCTCGTTGTTCCTGCTGGCGTTTACACCGGTGGTTTTGAGGTTGTTGTTACCGATACTGAGAACCACAACTTTATCCTCAACCTTACTGAGGATGTTGCTGTTGAGCGCGGTGCTACTATCGAGTTGGCTCCTTCAGTATTTACTGTTGTTGAGAAGGCTCCAGCTACTCTTTCCGTTACTATCGGCGAGCAGGGTATCACTTGGAACGAGGGCGATGCAGTTGTTTGTAACAACACACTCTCTACTACTACCGTTTCTGCTTCCGCAGCAGGTTCGCAGACCGCTACTTTCGATTTCGAAGCTGTAGCTTATCCATACTCTGTATTCTATCCTGCTGAGTACTACACTACCAGCGGTTCCCTCCGTTTCTATGAGGAGCAGGAGATTGCTAAGAACACAGTAAATCATAGCCTTATGGTTATGGCTGGTTACTCAACTACTACTGATGTAACCTTGACTAACCTCTGCGGTATTGTATCTGTTCCTATCACAAACAAGTACGAGGGCGAGACTATCGTTCTTGATAAGGTTGAGGTTGCTACCTCTGAGGGCGACCCTATCGCAGGTAAATACCATATTAATTATAGAACAGGCGCTCTTACCTCTGTTGCTGGTAAGTCAGCTCTTACTCTTAAACCTAACGAGGACGAGTTCACTATTGCTCCGGAGGAGACCGTAACTCTGAACTTCGTTGTTCCTAAGGGTGCTATCCGCAATGGTCTTATTCTCAATCTCCACTCAAGCGTTGGCGTTGTTGAGAACTACAAAATCTTCCCTACAGGTGTTACTGTTCGTGGTGGCGAGACCGCTACTGCTGATGCTTACATCTATCAGGAGATTAAGATTGATGCTATCCGTACCGCTGAGGAACTTCTTGACTTCGCTAAGTGCGTAAATATCGGTCGTTATAAGAAGTTCATCAACGAGGAGGGTAAAGTTGTCCTCGGTGGCGATATAGATATGTCTACTCTTACTGAGTGGGTTCCTGTTACCGGTGTTGTTGACGAGGCTACAGGTATTCCTATGGGCTTCGCAGGTCAGTTCGACGGTAAGGGCTTCTCTATCAAGAATTGGAACACTACCCAGCCTCTGTTCGGTTATGTTGCTGTTGGTGGTTCTGTTTCAAATCTGATTGTTGACCAATCTTGCGGTCTTGTTATCCCTGCAAGGCATCCTTATACTCTTGATGGCAAGGCATCAAGCAACCTCTGTTTCGGTTTTGTTGTTGCATCTAACGCTGGTGTTGTTGAGAATGTTGTCAATAACGCAGAGGTAACTTGTAGCTGCCCAGATGATTCTGCAGCTCAAGCTCGTGCTGCTATCGTAGGTTTTAACGCTATCGGTGGTTATGTTCGTGGCTGTATCAATAACGCTCCTGTTACCTATGAGTTGGGCACCCACAACTCTCAGACAGGCTACCTTGGTACAGTTGTTGGTCGTTCTCAATCAGCTGCAGAGGCTGTTCCTGCTGGTATCTACAACTGTGAGAACCACGGTGCATTCACAATCAATATTCTTGATGTAAATTCTACTAAGAACTTCTATGTTGGAGGTGTAACCGGTTCTTCTAACTCATACACTTGCACTATCGGCTGTAAGAATACAGGTAAGATTACTTGGAATACTCCATATTCAGGTGCTTTGCTCGCTATTGGCGGTATTACTTCATACTCAGCAGGCGAGATAAGGGATTGTGTAAATGAGGGCGATATATTATTGAATAATACAGGTAATATCAAAGGTGCGATAATTGCTGGTATTACTCCTTACCAGAATGGTCCTATCTCTAACTGTACTAACAAGGGTAACATTACTGCTTACGGTAAGACGTTTGAGGGTCGTAACACTATTGGTAGTATTGATACTACAAAAGCAAAGTCTTCTCCGGCTCCAACCTTCGCAGGTATTGTAGGTTTCGGTTATAATAGCTCAGGTTCTCCATTCTCTATAGATAACTGCCACAACTATGGAGATGTTACTTATATTTGGACTGAGGCTGACGGCTCTGGTACATCTGGTCGTACACAGGTAGCAGGTATTATCGGTGCACCATGGGGCGATGTAACTAATTGTAATAACTATGGTAACTTGACCTTCACTGCAAAGTATGCTTCTGCAACTGCTAACCACCTCTCTTATATCGGCGGTATTGCAGGTTCTGATTACTATGCATTGAGCCAGAGCGAGTCTTCAATCATCAACTGTGTAAACGAGGGTAATATCACTATCGATTGCGACCTTGGTACATCAAACAACGCTGCTGGTGGCATTATCGGCTGGCCAGGAGCTGAAAGTAATTGCACAAATGTTACAGAGAACTGTATCAATAGGGGTAATATTATAATATCCGGTGAGGGTAAGTTCCGTCTTGGCGGTATTCAGGGTGGTTCTGGTATCATCAAGGGTTGTACTAACGAGGGTAATATTACCATCAACTCTGCTAACAGCGGTTCTGCCTTCGGTGGTCTTGCAGGTTTCCACTCAGGTGGTTATCAGCTTATCAACTCTACTAACACTGGTGACATCGTATGTAATGTACCTCTCCCATATACCGAGGATGCAAATGGCGCAAATGCCTCTGGAGGTCTTGGCGGTATGGTTGGTTGCCTCGGTAACTCAGCTCATGCAGAGGGTAAGATTGCAGGTAACACTATCAAGTGTCTTGTTAAGGCTAATGCAGACACAGAGTCTGTTGGTTACCTTGTAGGTCACTTTAATGGTAAGACACAAACCATCTATGTTGGTTCTGCTGACGCGCCTATTATTGTTAGTGGTTCACTCCAGATTGGTGATACTACAACAGTTATTGACGCAACAAATATCACCTCGTCTACTATAGCAGGTTCTACTTGTCGTAACTTTGACTCTACAAAGCACCTGTTCAACTGCGTACTTGCACAGTAATTAACAAAACACTATAACTGAGGGCGACATTAACGGTCGCCCTCTTTTTTGTCGTAGTATTCCGACACATAGACTGTAAATATTGGAAAAAACATCATTCCCACCACAGGTAGTACCACGCAGACAACCTTTCCTACAGTTGTTACCGGAAATATCTCGGCTCCTACAGTTGTTACATTCATCCACGCCCACCACAGCGCATCGCCAAAAGTTTTTAGGTGGCTATTAATGCCCATTTCGCAGTCGTAGAAGATAAGCGCCGAGATATATGTGAACATTGTTACTGTCAGCACATACGCTGCCATAAGTCGCCTCTTCTTGCCCTCTATAAGCCACTCCAAAATAATGGATGTTGCCATAATAGATATAAGTATCGGCGCAAAGGCGAGTATCCTCTCGCTGCTGTGAGGTATGTTGGCTCCACTCCAACGCAGAATATCCATATATGGCACCGAGGCTATGGCAAATAGGCTGTCTCTAAACCAATGTTGCCGACGATATGCGGGTATGAGTAGGCGAAATACTGCCGTCATAAAGAATATACAGCACACCGACAGCTGTAACGCACGATACCACTCACTAAAACCACTCTTATCTCCGCCTGTAACCTCGAAAGATATGCCGACCAACAATACCATACTTGCGCCTAAAGATATGCTGTTGAGTATGTTTGCTACTGTGTAAATCGTTGTTTTACTTGCCGCCATAGATACTATTTTTATAAACTTCTCAAAATTTTGTGCAAAAACTTTGCAAAACAAAATTTATTGTCTATCTTTGCACTCGCAAATTGCAATGGCGGGATAGCTCAGCTGGTTAGAGCGCATGATTCATAATCATGAGGTCGAGAGTTCAAGTCTCTCTCCCGCTACAAAGGATTGTCGCAAGGCAATCCTTTTTTATTTTGTAAGTGCGTTAGGCTATTACATAGCCTGTTGTATACGATGTGATGATTGTTTATAGACAAGCCTATACAATCTCACATCATATACATTACGCTTCGCGTACCCGCACTAACAAAATACTACAGAGACAGCGACTTGTAACAGTTACGGAGAGTTGCGCGGATAGATGATATTATTGCTCGCCTACGGCTGTGCTTTGTATCCGCGCGAACTTGAGCCTGCGGCTCTGCGTTTCAAGTCTCTCTCCCGCTACAAAAAAAAATTAGGAGAGGTTTTCCACTCCTTTTTTTGTAGCGGGGAGAGACGAGTGTGTTACCTATCCCCCAAACCCCCTTTCTGTAAAGGGGGCTTATTTTTTCGATATGCCAAACCATTTTGCAAACTGCATTACTAATTCGTAATAACTTATGAATGGGTTAGAAATTTCGATACTTTGTCCTATTCAAGGATTGTCGCAAGGCAATCCTTTTTTTGTATTGGAAGATTAGAATATGATTATAGTGAAAATTTTTATATCTTTATGGCGTATTATGATGAAATAAGTCCTTTACTGACTAAGGGTTAAGGTTTAGGTTGCAAAAAAATGATTGGCTAATTTAGCACATTTGAACATAGGCGTATGAACAACTATTTATCACGACTTTTAGCAATTTTGATGTTTTGTCTTACAATGGCGGTATGGACAGCTTGTCAGGATGATAAGACTACTCCATCAGTCAATGAGGAACCACAACAGCCTGAGAGTCCGGAGGATACACCGGAAGAGGTGTCTCAGAAACTTGAAGAGTTTGGTTTTAGGGTTGAGGAGAATGGGGACATATTGCCGGCAGATGTCAAGTGTGATATAGCGGCGGATAATACCATTAGCTTTGCTGTTGTTATCAAAACTCTATCGCCCGTCTATCCAGGAGTTAAATTAACACCTGTATTTAAGGTTCAGGAGGGCTGCAAGGTTTATGTTGGCGACCAGGAGCAGGTCTCTGGCAAGAGTGCGCAAGATTTTACACAGACAGTGGCTTACAGAGTGGTAGATGAGCAGAATGAGGAGAGCGTATATAATGTATCTATGAGATTTGACTTTACGGGTATTCCTATTGTTGCTGTCACTACAGAGAATGGAGTTGCAATTACCAGCAAGGATGAGTGGGTTGATGCCACGCTATCATTAATGGGAGGCGAGGGGTTTGATAATATCGAGCCGATGGCTGTTCAAATTGCCGGTCGAGGTAACTCCACATGGAAGTACGATAAGAAGCCCTACAAGTTAAAATTCTCAAAAAAGACTCAGGTGCTTGGAATGCCGAAACATAAGCGTTGGGTATTGTTGGCAAATTTTATTGACAAGACAATGCTTCGTAATGATTTGACATTCTACTTAGGCAAAAAGACCTCATTGGCATGGACCCCACGGGGATATCATGTTGAGCTGATATTGAATGGCAAGCATATGGGCAATTACTACTTGTGCGAGCAGATTAAAATTGATGAAAACCGTGTAAATATAGCCGAATTGGGTCCGGACGAGGAGTCTAATGTTACGGGAGGATATCTAATGGAGATGGATACTTATGGAGCGGACGATGACGAGACTCTATTCTACTCCAAGCATAAAGTGACCACTGAAAAGGGCTCAGAGTGTATTCCAATCAAAATCAAAGACCCTGAGAGAGAAGATTTGACATCGAAACAGTTGGACTATATACAGGGTTATTTTCACTCTTTTGAGGATGCACTCTATGGAGAGAATTGGTTAGATGAAAAATTGGGATACAAGAATTATATTGATATAACATCGTTTGTGGATATATACATAGTGTCAGAACTGATTTACCATTGGGAATGGCGCCATCCTAAGAGCTCTTATATGCATAAAGATAGGGATGGGAAACTATGCTCAGGACCGCTGTGGGACTACGATTGGAAGACATTTACTCAGCGTACAGGTTGGTACTGCAAAGACTTTTTATGGTATCCGCGACTATTTGAGGACCCGGCATTTGTGACACTCCTAAAAGAGCGCTGGGCGACATTATATCCTGAATTTCAGGGTGCAACAGCCTATATAACCAAGATGAAGAACAGGTTGCTTGCATCGGCTGAAAAGAATTATAAGATTTGGGGTACAGCCATGACCGGTCCTAATGGAGAGAGTAATATGACCTATGAGGAGTCTGTCAACAAGATGCTCTCGCGCTACACTGAACGATTGGAGTGGCTTAATGCTCAAATAGAAGCCCTATAGGGACAATAATCTAAGATATATTGCAAATATAATTAGGCGTATGCTGGGTGTTATACCATTTGTGGCATACGCCTAACTTTTGTGTCTGTTAGAATACAAAAACGCCCCTTGCTATATAGGCAAGAGGCGAAATGTAGGGTCTATTTACACTATTTTGACATATACTTCTTGAAGAACTCTATAATAGCGTGGCAGGAGTCAAAAGAGTCTGTTGCCCAATTATGACCGCCATTGCGCACCTCATAGAACAGTACCTCCTTGCCAGATGGCGAACCGTAGTAGCGGTGGAGGATGACCCTATTCTTTATCTGAGGAAGTTCAGTGGTCTGCTCATACATACACTTGTTTGCCGCAGCAACAGCACCTACAGCAACAGGAACCGGAAGATATGCACCCCAACCGTATTGATTTTTCGGATCGCCTTCCCAACGAGAGGTTACATCGCCTGTGCCGTGTACCTCCATAAATGCTACCGGCTCGGTGTAGTTGTGGCGGTCTGCCATCTCTATAAGTGTAAGACCTGCCATTGAAGCGATAGCAGCAAACTCCTTAGGCTTGCGGTAAGCTAACAAGTAACACATCTCGCCACCGTTTGACATACCGGTAAGGAATACATTCTTCTCAGAGAGGTTGTATGTAGACTGTAGATGTTTTGCCAATGCACAGATAAACTCACAGTCGTCCACCTTCATGGCATCTATCTGCCATGGGTAGTATACATTCCAGCCATTCTTACTCTTTGGGTCAGATGTTGCCTGTGGGTAGCACAACATCATCTTATTCTCATCGGCAAGAGTCTTGAAGTTTGCAATAGTACCACTATTAAAATATGACTCTGCACTACCGCCATATCCGTGGAGAATGAACACAAGAGGAGCACCGGCAGGGAGATTATCAGGAATATATAAGTGATATTTTCTGGTAAGTCCCTGGTCTTGTATTGTTTGGTTCATCTTATTTGTAGCGGCGCTTGCCACATAGCAGAGTACAAGTGCTGCAAATAATGCTATAATCTTTTTCATATCGTTTAATGAGTCTTAAAGAAATTCCAGATTTGGTTGTATACTTCAAATTCTTCGTCGCACCAGCCACTATTTGCACCTTCAACGGTGTATAGTTTTACATCGCAACCAGATTTTCCACCTGTATAGTGAGTGCATGATACCAAGCCCTTGCCTTCGCGAGGTAACAAATCAGAGCTCTTATAGGTAATATGCTCGTTGATAGCCACAATAGCGCCTACACTCAAAGATACAGAGGCAGATTTGCCCTCTACACCATCCCATTTGTATTCAGGGTTGTTGGTGGCGTGCACATGCACAAATGATACAGGCTGAGTAAAACTGTTAGCTTTGTAAGCTGCAACCTCTATTGCGCCAGAGACACAACCGTATGCAGCAAACTCCTTAGGCATACGCATAGCCGCAGTATAAGCAAGTCCATTACGGTAGCTGAGCAGATAGAACTTTGATACAGTTGGGAATGCTCTCTTTACAGAGGTCAAGAAAGCAACATCGTCATTTGGCTGAGCTGAAACGATGCAGAGGGTGTAGCCACCGATAAGACAGTGTTCTGCCGCCTTAAAGTTGACCTTTATCTCCTCGGCTGTGCGTGTGCGGAGCTCCAAATCATCAGTGAGTACAATGACAACAGGCGCTGTAGCATCTCCATCTACAGGCTTTACTACAACAACATCATGGTCGGCAATAATCTCCGATGTATAGGAGAGCGTTGCTGGTTCATCATTAACCGGCACTTCGGTTGTGCTGCTCTTCTCGCAAGCAGCCGAGAAGAACAGACACAAAGCTATAACATAAAGTATCTTTTTCATAATAATCTTATTCTACAAATTTCACATGAACAGTATAAGCTTTACTTCCGGAACCCTTAGCATAGGTCTCGTAGTTACTGCTGTCAATTGGAGTTGTACCACCTGCATAGGTCATGCTACCTCCACGAATTTGGATAGGCTCCTCTTCGGTGCCAAGAACAACAGTTTTACTACCGTCATACCATCCAATGGTAATACCATACCACTTCTCATTACTCCAATCGTAAGTAATATCGCACTTAACAACGCAACCTCGACCCTCGCCTTCACAACTGTCATAGTTACCGTGCTGACCCATAAGACCACCAAGTTCAACAGTACCTCCGGTATATTCGCCTCTATCGTTGCTCAATGCACCGTAGCTCTCATTGTATTCAAACTTGTGACCCATGCTATGGAAGCCTGAGATACCACCTATAACACCATCAACCTTCTGAATATAACCCTTGATATCTCCATAGTTCTTGCAGTAAGAGACATTACCTGCTCCACCATTGATACCGCCGACACGAATATAATCAAATGCGATGATAGACATATCTCCATTATTTACACAACGGGTAATAAGGTTAGTTTGTGTTGGGTCCTCATATCCAGGATAAGCAACAATACCACCGCAGGTAGGTCTTGTACCCTCACAATATGTTACGCAGTTGATTTCGCCATTGTTGACACAATCCGAAACATTAGAACAAGAAGCACCTGCTGCACTTGAGAAAGCACCACCTGAGATACCGCCGACATTGGCAGGGTAGTTTTTGCTTGTGTAGATGCT